>NZ_JBITPF010000051.1:0-61033 GCF_050468025.1 Neobacillus sp. NRS-1170
TAATGCAGAAGAAGTTTGTAAAAACGAGTTCACCTTCATATGTTCATATGACTTGGTTAAGTCCTCGAACGATTAGTATCAGTCAGCCCCACACGAATATCAATTATATGGTTATCTTACAAGTAAGACATTTTTCTAATTCCACATCATGAGAAACAAACTATTGGTTATGAATCGGATGTTTTTGTCATTCGTTGATGTGACAATATATCTTGTTTTTATTTTATTTTCAACTTGAAATTATTCCTATTAGCAAAATAAAAAGCCAATTTTGGCCTTTTATTTAAACTTATTCATAACCCTCCACAAGTTGTATTAATACTTTTTTGTGGAGGGTTATTTTTACCCTCTTTAGGTTCTTCGGTTACTGATTCTAATCCATATCCCGTCGAGCTAATTTCTAAAGTTTCTTTACTTCCGTTATTAATTATAGAAAAAGTATCTTCTTCCTTATTTATAGTTGACATAGGATCACCTCATTGAAAATTTCATTGGTATCATGTTTTTATACTCGGCTTCATACTTGTCACTTTTCCCTAATATACCGCTTAAAGATCCAAGTGTATAATAGTTTACCTTTTTAAAGAAAGATTATGTTAAGGGTAAATGTTGATTTTTGATACTTGACCAAATTCTTGATAAAGTTGAATTGTGATATGCTAAATCGTATCTTAAATAATGGGTGTTTAGGTTTGTTAATTAATCCTGATTGGGGAGATAATATTGGGAAATACTGATAAGTTTGAAATGATAGCTAATAAATATGACACTCCTGAAAGAATCCAAATTGCAAAGATATCATCAGATGCCATCCGTAATTATTTAGTTGACGCTAAAAGTAAGAATGCAATTGATTTTGGGTGTGGAACTGGACTTGTCGGAATGAACTTGTTAATCGAGTTTAATACTATGCTTTTTCTGGATACGTCACAAAACATGATTAATCAAATAAAGCAAAAAATAACTGATTTTAATATTCAGAATGTAGATTCATTATGCTTTGATATTGAAAAGGAATGTCTATCGGATTTACATGCCGACTATATTTTTATGGCTCAGGTTCTACTCCATATTCATGATGTTGAATTAGTTTTATCAAGATTATATGATGTTCTTAATGAAGGAGGACATCTACTGGTCGTAGATTTTAATAAAAATGAAAAAATAGTTTCAGATCTTGTTCATAACGGATTTAATCCAGAAGAGCTAACTGAAATTATGACTAAAATAGGGTATAGAGATATTCAATTCAAAACTTTTTATACAGGTAATAAAATATTCATGGGACAAGATGCATCTATGTTTATTCTTGATTCAAAAAAGGGGCATAGGTAAAGGCGTGACATGGAAATTTCTTATACAAAAGAAAAGCGCTAACTCAAATAAAGATAGAGTTTAGCGCTTTTCTCTTTCTGTCTATGTAATAGTCCACACAATTTCACTAGTTATGGCTGCTGCATTCCTGCCCTGACCAAGTTCCTAGTGTCCTTGTTGGACTATGACTCCGCAGGTAGGACTCGAACCTACGACCGATCGGTTAACAGCCGATAGCTCTACCACTGAGCTACTGCGGAATAATTATATTAATCCCTAATCCTTATCTTGTTAGAAGCATGTCCCCGCCTCAGTAAGTAACGCAAGAAGCGGCTCGCCGTGTACAACTCGCAGCCATTTCATGATGCATCGCTCGTCTCTACCACTGAGGTACTGCGGAATAATTAACTAACGTTTATTTAAATGGAGCGGGTGATGAGAATCGAACTCACAACATCAGCTTGGAAGGCTGAGGTTTTACCACTAAACTACACCCGCATGATATGGGGCGGCTGATGGGAATCGAACCCACGAATGTCGGAACCACAATCCGATGCGTTAACCACTTCGCCACAGCCGCCATGATAATGGCAGAGAAGAAGGGATTTGAACCCTCGCGCCGGTTACCCGACCTACACCCTTAGCAGGGGCGCCTCTTCAGCCTCTTGAGTACTTCTCTGTATTTAAGATCATGCGAAGTTCCGTTAGGAGCTTATGTAAGAAATATACCATCTATCCAAATTGGAAGATAGCTGTAAATTTTGGTAGTTCAAAAGTCCTGGTTTATCCAATTTAAATTTCTGTTACAAATATTCGAAGTTGTACGGTAAATAACTTCTATTATCTATAAGGCGCTGTAACAAATTGTTAGAACCAAAGAAAAAAGCTAACTCTGTTACGTATAGAGTTTAGCTAACCTTGTTATCTTGTTATGTAACTGGTAAGCGTATTTTCCTCCATTTTTTTCACTTCCAAATCACATGATTGGAAACGCTGGATTTAAATTACTAAAGATTTATCCTGTTAATCCTGTTATAGTAATCATTGTCGCTTCTGAACAAATGAAACAACATGAAATGGTGAGTAGTCGCGGTTCCTATACGGAGCTGAGGAAAGTCCAGGCTCGCACAGTGCTGAGATGCCTGTAGTGTTCGTGCCATCTGCAAGGGTGGGCAGTCGATCAAGTTTCGGCTGACGGCGGTGAAATCATGCTAAGTCCTTCGGGATATGCTGAGAATAACCTGAAAGTGCCACAGTGACGATGCTTTTCTGGAAACGGAAAAGGTGGAACGGGTAAACCCCACGAGCGAGCAACCCAAATTTAGGTAGGGGCATCATCCTGCGGGAAATGAACCTAACGGATGAATCGGCCAGTGGCCGATAGATAGATGACTACACTTCCAGTACGAGGCTTGCTGCCGCATGCAGTACGGAAGGACAGAACCTGGCTTACAGCCATTTCATGAGCATTTGATCGTTTTAGAAGCATTAAATATACGTAAAAATTATTAATAAGTAGAAAAATAAAGTAATCCACCTGAGTCATTAACTCGCGGGTGGATTATTTTTTCATTTATAACAGTATTCCATCCAATAATTTTATCTTTTTTAAAAGCTTATTTTATTATCTTTTTTAACAAAATGTCTACCTTTTCAATTAGATGCTCTTTTACATCACTATCTAGGTTAGTTTCATCCATTGTCTCTTTCATTTTTCCAAACCAAATCTCGGCTCTTTCTGGATCTATTTGGAACGGATGTCTTTCTCTTACCTGTGATTCCTGCTTACTTTGTTCCTGTGCAGACTCATCAGAAACTAAGCGGTTTATAAATACTCTTTGCCGATTTTTCAGCAATTCAATATCCACGTTTCTTTCTTTAAACATATTTACATAATAGGAATCCTTAAGTAACTTATCGTAAAAGCGGTCTACCAACTCATTCACTTTTGTCTGTTCTAATATTACAGCCATGAACCATTCCCTCTTTTTCCTATAAAGTGTAGTTTCTAATATCATTATAGTGCAAACTACAGTTCTTTATTGTGATTAACATCACGTTTTAAAGGCAAGTTCAAGAGAGAATCTAAAATATATTCTAGAACATACATTTTTATTTAGCTTTATTTAGCTTTATTAGTATTTTGTTTATAAATTTTTTCTGTTGAATTTGATGCAGTTAAATCATTGCTTGTTATATTTTCAATTGCCTGTCCCACCGTGTTTGTTGTATTTAATTTATGCTCTGGAATTCGTTGATTTTTCATGGATAATTTGTTGTCCTTTCAATATCTTTTTTTAAATACGTAAATAGTTTTATTAACTTTAAGGTCAACACTACTGCCCTTCTTCTCCAACTACGGTATTACCAATCCTCGGTTTTTGAGCCAGTTCCTTGTCGTCAGAATTCCAATTAAAACCTGCTTCAGTAGAACCAGTTGAAAGTAGTGGCTGCTCCATACCGCTTGGGTCCGAAGAATTTTCGGGTTTATTATTCTCATTTAACATTTGAATCCCCCATCTAACACAAATTTATCATATTTTGCGTAAAATACCGTTCCTTATACGGAATATGATTTTACTTATATTGTTGAAACTAATTTGGAAAAATAACTTTGAGGTGAAAATAATGAACCTAAATAGAGTGAAAGAGATTTTTGCAGCAGATGAAGAGATTTCCGTTAAATATCATGGCATTCCAGTATGGATCGAAAGCATTCAAGATACAACTGGCATGGCGTTGGTCACTCAAAGAGGAACCCACGATGAGAAACGTCTTGTCCCAATAGATGGTTTGAAGAAGAGTAAATCAGCCAAATTCACATATGAGTCAACCAAGCGGCGATGAATTTGATGCACTAATGCTTCAAAAGGGAACCTGCAATGGGCTCCCTTTTGAAGCACTTATGTAGTAGTCCCTTTTATTCCATTAAATAATTTTTCCTTGAAATTGGTCATATTTTTTCATTTCATCGAGGGTCTCTTCCATTTCCGTGATAAAATGATCAAATAGTTGATGATTCCCTGATTCGATAAAGTTTTGTTTATCAATGGAATTGAGTAAAGCAATTACCCCTTTAAACTTTAAATCATCAAAAAATGGGATTTGGCTTTCCCCCATAATTTCACCTTTTACTTCTAACTTCCCATTGTCATTCTCCAGCTTAAATGTGACTTTTTGTGTATTTTCAAAGTCCAATTCTAGTTGCCCCTTTTTTGTTCTTCGTTACAAATATTATCGTTCCATAAATATAATAACTGATTCAAAAATAGGAACTAAATGAAAAACCGAACATGCAGCAACATGGTTCGGTCCATAAATAAACGGCTCCCTTCAATGAGTCAGACATTTAGTTTCAATTAAAACTCTTCCCATTAAAATAATAATCCGACTCTTTAAAGGTACTAAAGGCAACTTCTACTTCCGGGATATCGAGCGAGTGAACTTGCTTCGTGACAATTTTAGCAAATTGGTCTCGTACTTCCTGGCCTCTTTCAAACCATTTCACTTCAATAAACGGATATCCAGGTACCTCGTCATTATTAAAGACAAAGGTAGAGTTCACCACTTCTAACGTAAAATTGTCCGTTCCACAGTCACAAAGATCAGCCAATTCTTCTACTAACGGTCTGCTAATCGTCTTAACCTGCTCAACTGTTACTCCTCTAATAAATAAATGGGGCATTTTGTTTTCCTCCTATGCTTGTAAAAATTACGTTATGCAAATCTGCTGATTGAATATCGGTCTATCGGAATCGAGGTTTCTCCGTCCAAAATCAACTCCGTCATTAGCGTTCCAATGAGTGGAGAAAGGGTCACGCCACTATGGGTAGCGGCAACAAAAAGATTTTCAACACCTGGAATTTTCCCCAGAATAGGAAAGCCATCTTCCGGCATGGCTCGGATCCCTGAAAAAGCTCGAACCACCTTCGCTTTTTTCAATGAAGGGACATAATGGACTGCCATATTGGCTGTTTCTTGAATTACATCAAGTGTGGTAGCCCTATTAAACCCTTCTTGTTCCATTGAATAACCAATTAACACCTCTCCGTTAAAAGCCTGTCTTAATCCGCTAATCGTATAATTTAAAAAAGGCTTCAAGGGCTCCGTCACAAGAATTTGCCCTCTTAATTGGTTGATCGGAATATTGACATCCACCAGCTTCCCTAATTCCCTTGACCATGTTCCGCCAGCAAGAATAAGGTTTTTACAAGCGAACGTTCCCTTTTCTGACACCACAATGAATTTTTCAGGCAGCCTTTGAATTTCGGTTACTTTATTATAGGTAGAGTAATGAACGCCGTTTTTCTTTGCCGCTCTCATATAACGATCAACTAACCGAAAAGGATTCACGTTTCCGTCGATGGCGCTATATGTCGCACCGACAACATCCGGGTTGAGAAATGGCTCTTTTTCAAGTGCCTCTTCACGGGATAAAACCTTAATCTTTATCCCAATCTGCTCGTAAACCTCAGCCAGCCGCACAGCCTTTTCACGGTCTGCTTCATTGAAAAACGGTGAAAGACCCCCTGTTCGTTTGAACTCGACATCGCCGATTTTTTTGGACAGATAAGAGTAAAGCTCTGCACTATACATGCTAAATTCAGCATACCAGGAAGGGGTTTTGTTGTGAACCCATACCCAGGCTTGGGTGGATCCGGAGGTGCCTGACAATGGAAATTTTTGATCCAGAACAAGGATTCCTTCTTTGGTTTGTTCTGAGAGGTGATAGGCAATACTGCTGCCAACCACCCCGCCGCCGATAATGATCGATTCGTAACTTGTATCCAATTATCTCACCTTCCCATCCTCTAATTCCACCTCATCCAAAACTGATTTTACAGATGAAAACGAAGTGCTATTGGTCGCCAATGTCTCAAGTTTAATAGGACTAAGCGGCATCCGCATTCGCGGCAGCGGTATCTGGAAAATAGGGGTGTTTGTTTTTTCGTGGATCATGGCGGCGACGAGAGAATGGCATATTTTTGACTGGCATGGCCCCATGCCACATCTTGTTAACCGTTTAATATCATCAAATGTTTTTGCCCCATTGGTCAGGACATCCTCAATTTCTTCGCAGCTAATTTCTTCGCATCGACAAATTATCGTACTTTTATCCAATTCATTCACCTTCTGTCTCTTCATCTATTTGAGTTAAGAGAGAAATTGTTCCTTTATCACCGGATACGCGAAGTTTTCCATATGTCGGTTTCTTGCTTCCCAGATCATTGGGTTGTACTTCGTTTCAAGAATCTCCAACTCTTTCCAAAGGAAGACCTTTTCTTCATCTGCATGGGTCTTAGTTATAGCCCCTAAGGCTTCACAAGCGTTAATGCCTGCCAGCATGCCCGATACTAATAGGACTCCCTGTGTACTGATTCCAGCGGCATTCCCTGCTAAAAAAATATCCTCACGGTCGGTTTGAAATTGGAGATTGTATTGCGGAACCCAGCCTCCGAGTTCTTTTTGATATCCAAAGGAACAGCCCAGCTGGTAAAAAATATCAAGGATTGGAGATCTTCCCCCATCAACACAAACTAAATCCACTTTTTCGGTAAAAACACGTGTCCCTTTCTGGATATCAATTTCTTCTACGGCACCCATTCCCCTAGCTTCCTTGATAACAGATTCTAAATAGATGGGAATGCCTATTTTTTTTACCTGCTCTATTTTTTCTAAATCCCTGGCAAGTATACCGGCATTCTTTTCAATAAAGCCCTTGACGTGAACTCCCACTTCAGAAAGCTGCAGTGCAGCATCCATGGCAAAATCACTGGACCCAACGATTACTGCCTCCTTGCCCGGTTGAACAAAATCCCGATTGATTAAAGTTTGAGCCGCTCCGATGGTCATCACCCCAGGAAGCGTCCATTTTGGAAAAGCGACTGCATTTTCTGCCGCTCCAGTAGCCACAATGATTTTCTTCGCTTCAACTGAAAATACGTCCCGCTCATCTGTAATGCCAACACTGCCATCCTTGTAAAAGCCAATGACTCTATGGCTTAGCAAATAACGAATATCATATTCTTTTAACTTGTTGGTTAAATGAGCTGCCAATTCAAACCCGCGCATCGACTGAAACGAGGAAGGTAAGAAAGGAATAACTTGCGTTTGCTGGTTTAATTGTCCGCCCATTGTTAAGGATTCATCTACAATCGTTACATCTAATCCTTTCGAAGCCGTTTCAAAGGCAGCCGCAAGACCAGCCGGACCGGCGCCAATTATTAGAATATCAGTCTCCACAGAACTCCCTCCTTACGTCCGGATCTTCATCATTCGGATAGATTTTCATTCCTTCTTCCACTTTAACCATGCAGGTTCGGACATGATCTTCCCCATTTACCGTCATATAGCAGCTGCAGCATCTCCCCCTTGTGCAAAAAAGTCCTCTTGGCTGAACCAAATTTCTGCTTAACCCCAGCCTTTTAATATCATTAGCCATTAAGGCAGCCGCAACGGTTTGCTGTTCATAAGCGTTGTAGGGCTGATCATTAAAATAGATTGTTATTGGTTTATGAAGCTGCCCGCCTAATACAGGATGCTGTTGAATATGCATTACAAACACCTTCTTCTTAATTTTTCGACGAAAACACTTTTCCAACACCAAGGATTCTTTCAATGACCACCATTAAGATAACGGTTAGTAAAATCATGATGCTGGATACCGATGTAATAATAGGATCATATTGGTATTGCATATAGGTATAAATTCGAACCGGCAGGGTGACGACATCGGTGCTGACAATAAACAAAGCGACAGTTAAGTCGTCAAAAGAGGTAATAAAGGCAAAAATAGCCCCTGCAATCACGCCTGATTTTATGACAGGGAGGGTTATTTGAAAGAATACTTTAAGGCTTCCAGCACCTAAATTCTTTGCAGCCAGTTCTATCGAGCAATCGAAACCTACTAAGCTGGCCACAACCAATCTCATGACAAATGGAATGGTTAAGATAAAATGCCCGATCACTAACGCAATGGGACTTGCTGCCAAACCGATCCAGGAATAAAACTGCAGTAAAGCTACCCCAAATACTACAGATGGAATCAATAAGGGTGACCCGATTAATTGGGTTATGGCTGTTTTTCCTCTAAACTCATACCTAACAACAGCGATCGAAGCCATTGTTCCGATGATTGTCGAAATAATTGAAGTTCCCAAAGCGACCGTAATACTTAGGGTAAAGGACTGCATAAACTCTGGATGGTTGATTAGCTCTGCGTACCACCGGAGCGTGATCCCTTTGGGAGGAAAGACGATGTACTCCGTTGTGGTTAAGGATGATAATAGAACCACTACAATTGGGGCAGCCAGAAAAATGTAGACAAGGATACAAAAGAAATTCAAGCCGGCTTTTGGTAATACCTTCCTCATTGAATGGCCACTCCTTTTTCAGATCTGGTAAGTAACTTGCTATAAATAATAATGGTAATCGTAGCAATAAAGATTAGCAGGAAGCCGATAGCTGATCCAAAAGGCCAATTCAAAATGGTCGAAACCTGTTCATATGTAAGGAACGACATCACCTTCACCTGAGGCCCTCCAAGAATGGCCGGAGTAACAAAGGAGCTCACCGCTAAACTGAACACCATGACCGAACCAGCAAAGATACCTGGCAGAGTCAGCGGCAAAACAACGGAAAAGAAAGTTCGAATAGGTCCCGCGCCAAGATTTTGCGAAGCTCTGATGATGCTAGGATCAATTCTTTCAAGTGATCCCATAATACTTAACACCATGTATGGAAATAAAACGTGGACCATTCCAATTACAACACTGAACTCTGTATACAGTAAGGTTAGCGGCTTATCAATCAAGCCCAACTTCATCAGAGCGTTATTCACGACCCCATTATTGGATAACAAAATGACCCAGCCATAACAACGGATAACCATGCTAATTAACAATGGAGATAAGACGAGGAGAGTTAAATAATTTTTCATTCTTCCTCTAACTTTAGTAATCTGATAAGCTACTGGATAGGAAATGATAACGGCAGCCAATGTGGTGATTAAGGCAATTTTTACGGTTCTCCATAAAACGCCGAGATAAAACTGATCCGTAATAAACTTCGCATAGTTTTGAAGGGTCCAATCATGACCAATTCCACTGGCTGCATCAAAGGTCTTAAAGCTTGTGATAAAAAGAAAAACCAATGGCAGCAGAAAGAAAAAAATAAAAATACTGAGCGCTGGAAGTAATAATAACCACGAATCAAGCCTTTTCTTCGACTTTTTCTTTTTCATTTGCTTGTATTGAATCTCTTGTTCCTGATTCATTTCCAGTTCAGCCTGCATTCGAAGTCCCCTCACTTTTTAGTCGCTAATAATTCCTCTGGATTCCATACGGCCAATACGTCCTGCCCTTCTAGTATTTGATCGGGGTTTAGAACAGTATTGGAAATATCCGCAATTAGCTGTTGATCTTTTAGTTGTAAAATATATCGCGTTTTTGCACCTAAAAACATTTTTCTTTCCACCCGAACACGAAGTCCATCGCTATGATTTTGATAGATTTGGATTTTTTCAGGTCTCAGATAAAAGTCAATCAAAGCATCTCTCGTACCAGGACATGATAGGACCTGGTGATATCCATGAAAGGAGACCTTGCATTGGTTCCCGCTGTACGTTTCTACCACATGACCTTGAATCTGATTCACTTCTCCAATAAACCTCGAGACAAAATCGGTTTGCGGGTGGTTATAAATGGCCACTGGGGTGTCAACCTGCTCAATTCTCCCCTCATACATAACCGCGATCCGGTCTGAAATAGCCAGTGCTTCTTCCTGGTCATGGGTAACAAATATGGTGGTAATGCCCACCTTTTTTTGAATTTCCACGATTTCTTCACGCATTTCCTGGCGCAGCTTGGCATCCAGGTTGCTTAATGGTTCATCAAGGAGCAGCACTTTTGGTTTGATGACTAAAGCTCTAGCCAAAGAGACACGCTGCTGCTGTCCGCCGGAAAGCTCCTTTGGATACCGTTTTTCATACCCGGATAATCGGACCATTTCTAGCGCTTCCAACACACGTTGATTGATTTCACTTTTATGGACTTTGCGAAGTTTAAGTCCATAGGCTACATTATCGAACACGGTCATGTGGGGAAAAAGAGCATAGTTTTGAAAAACCATGCCCATTTCTCTTTTGTTGGGAGGTAGCAGGTGAACGGGTTTCCCGTCCACCACAATACTTCCGCCATCAACATCCAAAAAGCCTGCAATCATATTTAGCGTCGTGGTCTTGCCGCATCCTGAAGGGCCAAGAAAGGAAACAAGCTCTCCCTTCTTGATTTCCAGGTTCATCTTTTTGACGACCTCTGTTTTATTAAACGTTTTGATTACATTTTCAAGGCATAAATAACTCATCATATCACCCCTTCATTAGTGGGCCACTTCAATTTCTTTGTTCGCTCTTTCAGTCCACTCGGATCGTTTTTGATTCACATATGCCCAATCTACCTTCACGAGCTTCGAAATTTCATCTTGTCCATAAATAATTTTGTCTAAAATATCGCCACTTAATTTCACGTTCTTATTTACAGGACCATCAAACAAGGAATTAGCAAATTCTGTTTGTACTTCTTCACTTAACACATAATTGACAAATTTTTGTGCAAGCTCTTGATGCGGAGCATTTTTAACGACACTAACGGTAGACATCAATGCAGGTGCACCCTCTTTCGGAATCACAAACTCAATAGGGAATCCAGACTGTTTTAACGTGAATACCCTGCTGCTGCCCCACGCGCTCGCAACCGTCTGTCCCTGCAAAAAGTAATTGGATACATCTGCTGTTTTATCAAATGTCACGGCATTTTTTGCAATTTCTTTTAGTTTTTCAAATCCAGGTTCAATATTTTTTTCACTACCGCCATTTGCCTTGGCAGCCATAAGAAGCATATGGACTCCGTAAGTATTAGCGATAGATGGTAAGACAAGTTTTCCTTTGTACTTAGGGCCTGCTAAATCATTCCAGGATGTGACAGGATCCCACTTGTTATCCTCAAAAACCTTTTTATTATAAGCAAGTCCTGTGGTAATAATCCCAAAACCGACACCGACATTGTCCTTATCCTTGGCAATATCATAAACATTGGCTAAGTTAGTAACCAGTTTTTCATCTAATGGTGCAAGCAGGCCGAAGGATTTTGCCTGGGCTTGTGGACCGTCGTCAATGAAGGCTACATCAATTTGAGGCTTAGCCTTTTGTGCTTGAAGCTTGGATACGGTATCGACAGAGCTTCCGGTAATATATTGGACCTTGATACCAAATTCCTTTTCAAATTTAGGTATAACGGTTTCCTTCATTTTTTTCTCATAGCTTCCCCCATAAGCCGCCAACACCAAGGTTTTGTCGACTTTTCCCGCAGTTTCTTTGGAGGTGCTGCCTGTCTCACTACTACATGCAGATACAACAACTAGCAATAAACAAATGAACCCAAAAAGCAACGTTTTTCTCTTCATCCTAATTCCTCCTCATTTCATTTCATTTTTTTTTACTTTTGTGAGCTTGAAGGGTATTTACAACTTTTTCACTCCCCCTTTTCAGATGTAGGGCATCAAATGTATATCAATATAATATTGCCAATATTCAGAATTTAATTATTAAAAAAATATAATATTATAATCTTAAAAGATATAATATTATAACTTTATTGCTAAAAAATTTTTCATCTGTCTATGTTAAAAATTGATCTCTGTGTAGTAAGTAGTTTTATCCTGGCGGTCATAAAATTGCGAGTATTCTATGATCTCTCCTTGTTTCGAGTAGGTTAACCGCTCCCATTTAAAAACGGGTGTACCGGATTCAATTTGCAATCTTTCTGCTTTTTCTCCTTCGGCAATGTATGGTTTCACAATTAATTTGGCCCTGCCTAAGGAAACATGAAATTTTTTTCTTAGAATATTGTAAATAAGTTCATTATTAATATCATCAGCTGTGAGACCGGGACAAATTTCATATGGAAGATAGGTATATTCAAGTGTTACTGGTTCATGTTTATCGATCTTTACACGCTTGATCTTAAAGATTTTTGTTCTTGGATTCAAACCCAATTTTTCGGCTACTTCGTTATCTGAATCTTCAATGGAAAAACTGATTAATTCATGAGGATGTTCCTCTTCATCAGTTGTTAATGAAAATATGGCATTGATGTCTTGTTCATTTGTAGAGCCAGCAACAAAAGTCCCTTTGCCTCTCTGTCTATAAAGATATCCTTTATTCACTAGTTCAATTACAGCTCGTTTTACTGTAATCGTACTTACATCAAAAAGCTCAGACAATTCATGCTCTGTCGGCAGCTGATAGCCTACTTCCCATTGCTTTGACATGATTTTCTCTTCGAGCACCTGTTCCACCTGCCGATAAAGAGGTGCGTGATTATTTTTATCAATTTTCATGATTTAGTCACCTTTTTTATAATATTATAACTTTATAATCTTATACCATTTACATTGTTTATATATAATTTACCCCCCTTTCAAATAGTTGTCAATATTTTTTGAATATTTTGTTTAAGCGCTTATTTCTTTTATGTAAACTTCATTTTATATTCAGCCTTGAAGGTTTTTCCTGGGTAAAGCTTATTTATTCCAACCTTCTCCTTCAAGTTCCCGGATGTATTATTGGTATCAGCAATGCCGTACCAAGGCTCAATACAAACAAACGGGGCCATTGTACCATCAGTTTCATTAAACTTCGACCAAATCCCAACGAACGGAAAATCCTTGAACATGACCTCTACACCATGACTCGATTTATTCGATACGAATGTAACTTGATCGATATTGCTGTAAACTAAAGCATCATGTGCAAATAAAGATGGTGTAAGCTGCAACGTTGAAATTTCATTAGCCGTTCCTTTCTCATGAATGATGGAATTCTCAAGCTCATATTCCATCACATTCTTATTTGCAGCAGGTGTAAATTGCAGAATATAGTCCTCTAATGTTTCATTTTCTACAAGCGGAATCCTAAAAGCAGGATGGGCGCCTATGGAAAAATACATCTCTTCCTGGTTTACATTGATGATTTCCCATTGAACAATAAGGGAGTCCTCTTTGAGCATATAACGAATAATCACTTTAAATTCGTAAGGATAGATATCAGTGAAGCGTCCAGCAGATTCAAACAAAAATGACACGCTTGTTGCGGTCTTCTCACCGACATTAAATTCAACGTCACGCAAAAAGCCATGTTGTGACATCTTGTAGGTTTGGCCATTCAAATGATATTGATCTTCCTTTAACCTGCCAACAATCGGAAATAAGACCGGTGAAACGCGTCCCCAGTAGGCGCTATCCCCTGTCCACATATAGTCCAGTCCATTTTTCTTATGTTTCACTTCACGTACTTCTGCTCCATTCCTTGCTATATCAACCTTTAACCAATCATTTTCAATTACAATCATCATATTTCCTCATCTCTTTATATATGAAAGAATCTATCCTGATAACCTTAAATGTTTACCAATGAAGTTAGATATATTCCTGATTTTAAATGCTTATTATCAATCGGCATAGATATATTATAGTATTGCCACATATTAGAATAGATTTTAGATAAAAACAAATAAAAGCCTCCATTACTGAAGGCTATTTTTTCTGGTGTACGTAAAAAGACCTAGGCTTCCAGGATTTTGTATTTTAAAGAATTTCTCTTTTTGGTGAGTTTTTTATCAGCTTAATCTCTCCGTGTTTAGGGACCAGTTCACTAATGTTTTCATATCCTTCATCCCTTTTGTCTTCCACTGAATATTCCTTAAAAGAGCAGCAAAAAAGTTTACGTTCAACTCTTCCTTTCTCACCAATTAGATTGAACCAGTTTTGGCCTACATAGAAAGAATTCGTAAGCAATCTATCAATAATAAAAGAGATTCGGTCCTTTTCTTCCCCCGGATTAAATTTAGTTTTAGAAGATAGAGCTAGAATAAAATAGTTTTTAAACTTATCTAATTCCAGTAATTGAAGATGATAGTTCTCATGCTGATTTTGATTGAAATCCTTCAAGACTGTTTTGATACTATTTTCAATATCTATATCAAATTTACTTGCATCTCTCCAGGTCGATAAACGAGAATCAAAAATAGACAGAGTTAAAATATAATATGCTGCATAATTTTTGGGGTCAAATACTTTATTCACTGCTCGCTTTTCATCTTCCGGTACAACAATAAACTTTTTATAGTCAGCAAAGAAATTTTCAATCATTCGAATACCTTCTTTCGAACTTTGATAGAATTGATGAAAAATATTGCACTACACCGTATCTTTTTATTTCGAAGTTCTTGTCATAATTGGTCAAATTACTTCTCTGTTGAATGATTTATTATGATTATTTGAATATGTTATATATTCCTTTATTAAAACAGAAAATCCTGCTTTTTCCTCCAAAAATTCACATTTTTCACTATTTTTAATCAAAAAGACCTAATACAGTAAAAAAATATGTCGTAACGAATCAACAATTATGATAGTGCAAGCCACACTCTAAGCTTGCTTGACTGGTGCATTGCTAGAGGGAAAATGATTGTTTGAGGGGATCTGAGAACGTGTTTTATTTAGAGGACTCAGCTGTGCTTTTTTGTCAGCTCCGAGTCCACTATTGTGCTTATAAAGGACTCGGTAGCGCTATTTTATCTGGTTCGAGTCTGCTATAGCCTTTATAGGGGACCCGGCTGTACTATTTTGTCATGCTCGAGTCTGCTAAAGGCCTTATTAAAGACTCGGCAACGCTATTTTATTAGGTTCGAGTCCGCTATAGCCCTTATAGTGGACCGGATGTGCTGTTTTGTCAGCTCCGAGTCCTCTATATCCTTTATTGAAGAAACCCCCATACCCCAAATCTTTGATTTAAAGTGAATTCATCTTAGCTTTTCTTCACTGAAACTATCATTCAAGTAATAATTCATAAGATCAGGATACTCTTTTATTTCCTCTATGCCCTTATCACTAATTACATAGGTCCCTCTCTTGATTCGTTCGAACCAGCCATAATAGTTTTGAATTAGAATGGAAGAAGTTTTGTCCCCAGTGCCCATATCAATCAAGCGTTTTGGCGATAAGGGACCAAATTCCTGAAGGTAACATGCAATTTGGATACATTTTTCTTTATAGGCTGTCATGATTTTGGTCCGATTGCTTCCGCCAACATTGAAATCAGCACTACGCCCATTGATTTCCTTTAAAACAGATTCTCTCTTTAACTTGCTTTGCCCCATACTTTTACGCCGGTCAAACGTGGCTGGGTGAAAGATGACTTCTGCTTTTGCCCGTTTCCCTGGGCTCGAAACCACAATTAATCCCAACTCCATTCTTCTAATTAAATGGCATTTATCTGCCCAGCGTTTAGAATTTAATCGATGCTTTGGTTTTGGAATGGCGATGTAAACTTTTTCGGTCAGACGCTGACGTTTGGCAGCCTGAATAAGTAAATCAACACTTAGCGTAAGCTTTAATTCAATAACAACTAACTCCTCACCTTTAACGGCAACCATATCACAATTTTTTACTTCACCGTAAACCTCATAACCTTCATTTACAAAAAATGTCTGAATTGGTTTATACAAATCTTTTTCTTGCAGCTTTTTTGTTTCTTTCATACACGATCACCTTCCAATTCAAACCGTATTTCCTATTAATAATAAATTTAACTTAAAAATTGTTGTTGGAAAAGGTTTTATCTTTTTACGTTCAATAAAAATACCCGGTATTTCCTCCAAATGATTGGATCATACCGAGTACATGACTTTAAATCTTAAATGCGGTTAATCAGTTAACATAATATATTTATTGTCTTCTAAATTATCATACTGAACCATTGGTCCCAATTGACTAAACTGCCCCATTACTTCCTCTATCAGCGATTGGGCATCTTCGTATGCCCCGGCAGGAAGAATATCCAAATGACGATGCCCCATGTTCCCATAACTATAGACAAGCAGAAAACTCTTAGTCTCCCAAATTTCAAATCGAAACACATGCCAGTGGTTGGGCACATCCAGATAATAGCCTGATTTAAATGTTTTTTTCCCCAACCGATGGTAGGCAATCTCAGCTTTTGCCCCGCTGTAAGATTTCCCGGCCTCTAATACTATTGAATGATCTTTCGTATAAAAGCACTCCATACCTTCTAGGGTTGCTAATCCTGTCTCCCTTTTTGACACCACAACTATCGGAGAACACTTATCCGTTCCAAACTCATTATAATCGATAATGTCGCATTTATCCCATTGGACATGGAGATTTGCTTGGTTCAGTGAATTTGCCCACTTCCCAAGATCTGCGGGATTTTCCAATCGCTCAAAAGAGAGATAGGTGCCATCCGCAGTTAACAAATCATCGACTATTTGTAAATATCTCCAGTTTCTATACGTTGGATTTTCCTTCAAGTAATCTGGCAGGGACCAATACTTTGGGAAGAATATAGGCCCCATAATCTCATGAAAGGTTCGCACAGAAATAATGAGATCAATAGAATTCATCAAAAAACGTTCCCTTAAATCCAAAAATTCGATTTGATGAAAGCTCACATTTCCAAGTCCGAGCTGCTTAGCCAACTCGGTGGCACACTGGATTCCATTCTCCGACTGATCAATTCCAATAATCTCCGCATCCGGAAAACGAGTAGCGTACCAGCATGCCAATAACCCATTATCACAACCGATTTCCAAAATTCGCTTAGGCTTCAGTTGTTTTTGCTGGTTAATCCAAGTCAGGATAGACTTATGATAGGACATTGTCCATGATTCCACTGCCAAACTGAAAGGCAGTGAAGCATTCTTTACCTCATAAAAGTTCCCCTGCTTCTCACGGCAAAGTAACGGTTCAAGTTCCTCGGCCAAGACTGAATCTACTCCCCTAACGTGCTTCCAATAGCTGCGCTTGCTTTTACAGTCCTTGATTCTCAGTGTCTTATAATAGGATGAAATACTTGGTTTCCTTTGTTTCGTCACGATTGGCATGCTTTATCTCCAGTTATCTAAAAATTATTACTAAATATTAGGACTTGGTCATAAAAAATGATTAGTTTTATTATAATAGGTATTTGTTAATTTTTCAAAAAATTTCTTTATTAATATCAAGTAGCTGAAAGTTTATTAATAGGATAAACCCATTTGATCATAAAAAGAGACTGATCGGAATTACCTTTCAGTCCATTAAAAATATCTTACACAATGCCGGGCAGTTGGATGCCGCGCCAGCTGCTTACATCGCATTGGCCAAATTCATTATCACCCACAGCAAGCACCGTGCCGTCCGATTTAAGACCGACAGTATGGGCACAACCCGCCGCAATTGCCACAATATCGCTCCAATCACTTACATTACATTGGCCATACTCATTCCAACCCACAGCCTCTACAGTACCGTCCGATTTAAGTCCGATGGTATGATTACTACCCACCGCTATCGCCACAATACCGCGCCAGCCGCTTACATCGCATTGGTCATGTTTATTCAAACCCACAGCCGTCACAGTACCGTCTGATTTAAGACCGATTGTATGAAGATAACCCGCCTCAACTGCCACAATATCGAACCAGCCGCTTACATTGCATTGGCGATACCGATTATTACCCACAGCCGTCACCGTGCCGTCCAATTTAAGACCGATGGTATGCCAGTCACCCGCCGCGACCGCCACAATATCATGCCAGCCGCTTACATTGCATTCACCTTCATTATTTCGGCCCACTGCTGCCACCGTGCCATCCGATTTAAGCCCAATAGTACGACACCAACCCGCCGCAACCGCTACAATATCGCGCCAGTCGTTTACCTCGCATTGGTCATGCTTATTCCAACCCACAGCCTCCACAGTCCTGTCCGATTTAAGACCGATTGTATGAGCATTTCCCGTGTTCGTCGCCATATGAACATTACCAGCCTCGACCGCCACAATATCGCGCCAGCCGCTTACATCACATTGACCATATTTATTATCACCCACAGCTGCCACTGTACCGTCAGATTTAAGCCCAACGGTATGACGACGCCCCGCCGCTATGGTATCTTTAGGCCACCGTTTCACCTTTAACACCGCTTCTTTCGGTGGAATGTAATCCATGTCTTACCTCCTTGAATATAAGCAACCCTGCAGTAACCTGACAAGTATATGTAACTTTTCAGTTGCTCGTCAAATGTAAGCAACTGTATGGTTGTGTGATAAAGGAACCATATATAACTGTCCTTTTGTTTATTCCATTATTTGGCCAAATTACTGAACAAATTTTCTCATGCATTCCCTTTCTTTGTGGTGATTCTTATTAAATTATAATTCCAAATTTAGTTTTAAATGTTTATATAATAGTAGGAATACAGGCTCAATGAACTAGTTATTACCAAAATAACACTATTATCATACAAATTTTCAAATATATCTATTTACTGGAAAAACAGAAACAAAAAAGCCGTTTCCAAAAGGAAACGACCCATTATCTATATTGTTTTAACAGTATTAAAAGCATGCTTAAGAGCATTTGCTGCCTGATTAATGGCCGCATTCCCCTGCACCAACACCCCTGGCATCCAGAAGAAACCGTGGATCATTCCGTCATAACGCGTTTCTTCAACTGAAACACCTGCTGCTTTTAGACGCTGGGCATAGGCTTCTCCTTCATCCCGCAACGGATCAAAACCGGCCGTGATCACGAGCGCTGGCGGAAGTCCGCTTAAGTCTTCAGCCAATAATGGCGAAGCATACGGATTTTTACCATCATGCTCATCACGCAGATAATGATTCCAGAACCATACCATCGTATTCTTGGTTAAAAAGTAACCATCAGCATTCTCCTGGTACGATTTCGTGTCATAAGAGTGATTAGTCACCGGATAGATTAGCATTTGATACGCAAGAGATGGTCCTCCCTGATCACGGGCCATCAAGGACACGACTGCAGCTAGGTTTCCACCTGCACTGTCACCGCCAACGGCTATTCGTTCAGGATCTACCTGGATGGATGCAGCATATTGCGCTACCCACTTAACTGCGGCATACGAATCTTCAGCAGCAGTCGGGAATTTGTGCTCCGGAGCTAATCGGTAATCAACAGATACCACGACACAGCCAGCCCTGTTGGCTAACATACGGCAAGGAACTTCAACGGTGTCCAAGTTACCGATTACCCAGCCACCGCCATGATAGTAAACCAATGCTGGGAATGGCCCTTCTCCGGCAGGTGTATAGATTCGGACAGGAATTTCCCCACCTGGCACCGGAATGGTCCTATTTTCGACCTTAGCGACCTCTTCAGGAGCTCCTGCTAAGAGGCGGAAATCAGCAGCCAGTCTTGCTTGGTCAGGAGTCAGCAACTCCAATGGCGGCGCACCGGCAGATTCTAATTGTTTTAAAATAAACCATGCTTGCGGATCGATATTCGACCTAAAAAATCCTTCCTTCACGAAGCTTTCATCCGTCCCAAGGGTAGACAAAACGGATGTAAACCCTTCATAGCCCCTAGCCGCTACATCATCACAAATGATACGATACAATCCGACTCCGCCGGCAAAAGCTAGGAACCCCCGCGGCTTGCCTTCAATATTGGCACCCATGTACCAAGAATCCGTTTTGGTTAACAGCGACATGTCGGCAATGGCCCGGCATTGCTGGCTCCAGAATTCCTCTGCCTCTCCTGTTGCCTCGAAGGCTTCCAAATGGTGTTCACGAAGATAATTGATACAATCAGCAACCCAATCAACGTGCTGCTCAATGGAAACCATCATGTTGCTTAGGACCGATGGGCTCTGCGGGCCTGTAAGCATAAACATATTCGGGAAGCCGGAGGTTGCGATTCCGAGGTACGTCTTCAACTCGGCACCGTCTGCCCACTTCTCTTTTAGCGAAATATCATTCTTCCCGCGAATATCAATGTTAAACAATGGACCAGTCATGGCATCAAAGCCGGTTGCAAACACCAGAACATCCAGTTCGTACTCTGCCTCTGCCGTCTTGATTCCATTTTGGGTAATTTCTAAAATAGGCGCAGCCTTTATATCAACAAGTGAGACATTTTCACGGTTATAGGTTTCAAAATAGTCGGTATCAATGATTGGTCGTTTGGTAGCGTAGTAGTAGGTTGGCATTAGCTTTTGAGCTACTTCGGGGTCTTTAACAATTTGCTTAATCTTGGTGCGGATAAAGGATGCGGCGGTTTCATTCGCTTCAGGCAGTATCCCGATATCATTGTAGTTGTAGGTCAGGGAGAATAATCCACCTTCCTGCCAGGCCTTTTCATACAGACGCTCTCGTTCTTCTTGAGAATCCTCCAGCGCAGATCGCATCCGTGGTCCGGAAGGTACACCATGCATGGAGTAACGCATGAGCTGTTTCAATTCTCCATAGTTTTTCCGTGTTTGGCCGATTGTTTCTGAGTCAAGCGGATGATTTTGCGCAGGACAGCTGTACTGTGGTGTCCGCTGAAAGACGGTGAGCTGGCCAGCTTCTTGGGCAATAGCCGGGATCGCTTGAATTCCGCTTGAGCCGGTTCCAATCACACCTACACGCTTGCCGCTGAAGTCCACTTTTTCATGCGGCCATCTTCCTGTATGGTACATCTCGCCTTTGAAGGAATCTAATCCCTTAAACTTTGGTATGTTGGAAGAAGAAAGGCAGCCTAATGCGGTGATAAAATACTCAGCGGTGACTCGAGTACCGTCTTCCATGCGAATTTCCCAGTTACGGTTTTGGTCATTGTAACGGGCAGCGGTAATCCGTGTCTTGAACTGTATGTCCCGCCTTAGTTCCAGTTTATCTGCCACAAAATTGATGTAGCTTAATATTTCCGGCTGCTCCGCATATCTAGACGACCATGTCCATTCGTTCAAAATCTCTTCTGAAAAAGTATAATTATAGTAGATACTTTCGACGTCACATCGCGCACCAGGGTAGCGGTTCCAATACCAGGTGCCCCCTACATCTTCCCCGGCTTCATAAACGCGAACCGAGTAACCAGCCTCCCGCAGTTTATGTAGCATGTACAATCCAGAAAAACCAGCCCCAACTACAACAGCATCCAATTCTTGAACCTTTTGTTGATTTAATGCCATCCTCAAATCACTCCCTTAAAATAAAATGGTACACTGGAGTTTAAATTGTAAGCGCTACCAAATATATTCTGCCTAGATGCTCAAAACTCCTTTTTACCTTCCTTGTTTTTTCAAAAACTTTCTAAAATAGAAGACTACCAAATATCTCTATGCTTGTTTCATTTTAAATATTCCCCGTATGTTTATTGACCTGCCCCCCTCTTTGTTCTTCCATCCACGTGCAATAAATGGTATATTACGAATATACGTTCTGAATGCTATTTATGGAGCAACTTTTTTTAAACTGGCAGGAATACAGAATTAATTTCAAGAAATTATGAAGATATGATTATGAAGGAAGGAAGTGCAAAACGATGGATTTCGAATTGGTTATGCAGGAACTAGAAGCACTCGGTAAAGAACGAATTAAAAAGACATACATAAGCAATGGTGCACACGAACCGCTTTTTGGCGTGGCAACAGGCGCCATGAAGCCGATCGCAAAGAAAATCAAGAAAAATCAGCCTTTGGCTGAAGAGCTTTATTCAACCGGAAATTATGATGCCATGTATTTTGCCGGTGTCATTGCGGACCCGAAGTCCATGACGGAGGCGGATTTTGACCGATGGATCGATGCGGCGTATTTTTATATGCTGTCCGATTATGTCGTTGCCGTAACTTTGGCAGAAACCGATATTGCACAGGATGTGGCCGATAAATGGATTGCAAGCGGTGAAGAACTGAAAATGTCTGCAGGATGGAGCTGTTACTGCTGGCTTTTGGGTAATCGTAAAGACAGTGAATTTAACCCAAGCAAGCTTGCCGATATGCTCGATCAGGTTGAAAAGACGATTCATAATTCTCCTGATCGAACTAAATCCGCTATGAATAATTTTATCTATACCGTCGCGATTTCCTATTTGCCTCTTCATGAAAAGGCGGTTGAAACTGCTAAGGCTGTTGGCCCAGTCGAAATCAAGCGGGACAAGAAAAAGAGCAGTATCCTTCTTGCTTCCGAAAATATTCAAAAAGAATTAGATAGAGGGAAGCTTGGCTTCAAACGCAAATATGTAAGGTGTTAGCCATAAAATCATAATAATAAAAATAGTTCTTAGGAGTAGGATGAAATGAATACAATATTTATTGCCGGTCATGCTAAGCTGCCTACGGGTATGGCTGCCAAAAATGTTTTCGAAACATTAACCATTACTGCCGAAATTGATAAACATTATGGAGTCATTGTCGATGCTTCATGTACACTGGCTACCGAACATGGCAGGGATTATGTCTCCAGGCTCCTAAAAGGCCATAGCTTACGCAATGGAATAGAATCCCCTCTTGATCAGTTAAAAAAGGGCTATTTGGGAAAAGCAAATAATGCCCTGATTGCTGCATTAAAAGACCTTTTTAAACAATATGAATCTCTTACTTAAATGAGTTTGGGATGTTGACGATTTTCCCTGGGGATGGAAGGAACTGTTTTCCTTCCATCCCCTCAATTTTTACAAGCGAAAATATGAATAATAATGTTAAAATGATTAAGAAACATTTAACTTAACTCAATAAGAAGGGAAGGTAATATGAAGAAAATTCTCTTGAAATACATGTCTGATTTTACTTCACTCAGTGAAGATGAACAGCGGGCAATCTCTGAAAGTTTACGAATTGCTGAAATTAAAAAAGGAAAATACCTTCTTAGACAAGGAGAAAAATCTGCTATTAAATGTTATTTCGTATTAATGGGATGTGTTAGGCAGTTTTTTATAGATGAATCAGGTAAAGAGGTCACAACAAATTTTTTTACGGAAGAACAAGCTATTCCAATTATCAACGAAAAGAAACAAGATGATTTATCAAAGTATTCATTAATGTGTATCGAAGACTGCCTATTAGTGGTTGGCGACGTTGAATCTGAAAAAACGATGTTTAACAAATATCCACAACTTGAAACAATGATACGAAAAATGATGGAAATAAACCTTGGTGAAATACAAGAACAATTTGGAGAATTTGTCTATTCTTCTCCGGAAGAACGCTACGAGTCCATTTTAAGGAACCGTCCTCAGTTAGTTGACCGTGTTCCACAGCATCAATTGGCTAGTTATCTTGGGATTACTCCTGAGTCATTAAGTAGAATAAAAAAGCGAATGAAAAAAACTAAATTTTAAAATAGATGACATCCACATTTCGCAACATTCCCCTCCACTTAGCTGCAACCAAACAAATTTCAAATAACCACCATAAAAAACTCAAAAGACTATCTAGAAATTAACTTAAGTCAATGAACAGTTTTAATCCTCTTGTTACCTTTAAATAAAAATAAGGAGGGAGTTTTTTGAAAGCTATAGTATGTGATAAATATGGTTCACCCGATGTACTTGAATTAAAAGAGGTAAAAAAACCTTTACCCGCCGATAATCAAGTATTGGTAAGAGTTCATTCAGCATCCTTGAACTTTGGTAACTTGGTTCTTTTGAAAGGCAAACCTTTTTTAGCCCGCTTTGCCTTCGGACTAACGAAACCTAAATACTCCATACCAGGAGGTGACATCTCTGGTACAGTTGAAGCTGTTGGCAAGGACGTTAAGTTATTTCAAGCAGGTGATGAAGTTTTTGGCGACCTCTCTGGTTGTGGCTGGGGCGGTTATGCTGAATATGTAGCTGTTCCCGAAAATGCTTTAGCCATAAAGCCAGCCAATATCTCCTTCGAGGAAGCTGCCGCTACACCTATGGCAAGTGTGACGGCCTTACAGGGACTACGTGATAAAGGTAAGATCCAATCGGGACAGAAAGTATTAATTTATGGGGCATCTGGTGGTGTCGGTACTTTCGCGGTACAAATTGCCAAATCATTTGGGGCTGAAGTAACTGGGGTTTGTAGTACAAGGAATTTAGAGATATTGCGTTCGATAGGTGTCGACCATATCATTGATTATACAAAAGAGGATTTCACTCAGGATGAGGAGTGTTACGATTTGATCCTTGGTGTGAATGGTTCTAATTCCATTTCAGCTTATAAACGTTTACTAAAACCAAATGGGAATTTTGTTCACGTAGGAGGTTCCGAATCCCAATTGTATCAAACATTATTTCTTGGACCTTTTATTTCAAAAACTGGAAGCAAGAAAATTAGTAACCTGTTACAGAGAGCAAACCCAAAAGACCTAAATTATATAAAAGAATTACTAGAGACTGGCAAAGTAAAACCAATAATTGATAAAAGGTATAAGTTAAGTGAAGTAACTGAAGCATTCAAATATTTTCAGGAAGGTCATGCTCAAGGTAAAGTGGTAATTACTGTTTGATTTATTTAATAAAAAAACGCAATGCGATTTCGTATGCGAAATGCATTGCGTTTTTTTATGTTATTTCCTTAACCGTTTTTGACGGTTTCTATTTCTAATGGCCAGGCTGGCAGCACTTTGTTTAATACTTTGTCTTCACGGTAACCAAGAACATATTCTGCCTGCATAATCGTATGAATTTCCCTCGTTCCTTCATAAATAACAGGGGCTTTTGAGTTTCTAAGGAAACGTTCAACAGGGTATTCACTAGAAAATCCGTACGCTCCATGAATTTGAACGGCATCGTCAGCAGCCTTATTCGCAAAATCACATGCCTGCCATTTGGCAAGGGAAGTTTCCCTGGTATTCCGCTTCCCTTTGTTTTTAAGCTCGCCTGCCCGGTAAACCAATAGACGGCTCATTTGAAATCCAGCCTCCATGTTGGCAATCATTTGCTGAACAAGCTGATGTTTGCCAATTTCTTTCCCGAAGGTTTTTCGTTCATGACAGTAGTTTACACTTTCCTCAATGCAAGCCATAATCTGGCCAACGGCTCCTGCGGCAACTGTAAAGCGGCCATTATCTAATGCAGCCATGGCAATTTTGAAGCCTTCTCCCTCTTGACCTAATAAATTTTCCTTAGGAACCCTAACCTGGTCAAAGAACAATTCACCGGTATTGCCAGATCGAATTCCAAGCTTCCCTTTGATGGCTTTGGAAGAAAAGCCAGGCATGGTGCGTTCCACGATAAAAGCGGAAATGCCGTGATGTTTTTTCTCTTTATCCGTATAAGCAAATACGATGAAATGATCCGCAATGTCACATAAAGAGATCCATGTTTTGGACCCATTTAGAATGTAATCATTACCATCTCTTTTTGCCGTGGTCGCGAGGGATGCCACGTCTGAACCAGCTCCAGGTTCTGTTAAACCAAAGGCCCCGATTTTTTCACCTCTGGCTTGCGGCACGAGATATTTTTGTTTTTGTTCCTCTGTTCCCCATTGCAATAGGGTTAAGCTATTTAAACCGATATGAACGGAAACCGCTGTACGAAAAGCAGTGTCGCCTCTTTCAAGCTCTTCACAAACAATTGCAAGTGAATTATAATCCATACCGCTGCCGCCATATTGTTCAGGGATACAAACCCCCATCAAATCTAAATCTTTTAATCGTTTCCATATGACAGGATCAAATTTTCCTTGTTCATCCCATTCCTTCATATTTGGGATAATTTCCTTATCGACAAAACTTCTTACCATTTTTCTTAACATCTCTTGTTCTTCTGTGAATTCAAAATTCATGACCTAATACCTCCTGGATTTTTTCGTTTTAGAATCTGTTAAACTTGGTTGTTGATTTGCGCTCCAGGCGCTTCGCTTTCCGCGGGCGTGCCGGGAAGCCTCCTCGGCGCTTTGGCGCCTGCGGGGTCTTCCCTGCCCCGTACTCCCGCAGGAGTCTTCGCGCCTTCCGCTCCAATCAACTTTGTTAAAAGTTAACAATTGCTTTTAATACAGCCAAGTTTTAAATGATTTTGTTCTCTTTTAATCGGGATATTTCTTCTTCGGAAAAACCGGCTTGTTGAAGGATCTCACTGTTATGTTCCCCCGCTATCGGAGGGTGCCGGTCGATTTTCACCTTCGTCCTAGATAGTTTAATAGGTGATCCGACAAGGTTTACGGGTCCTGCTTCCGGGTGATCCACACCCACGACCATTTCTCGAGCGAGTATCTGTGGATGTTCGAACACTTGATCCATGGAATGAATGGGGCCACACGGAATGTTCTTATCCGACAATAGCTCCAGCCACTCATTTACTGTTTTAGCGATAAGAAGATTTTCTATTATTCTCGTAAGTTCAGCCCTGTTTTTAACTCTGGCTTCATTGGTACGGAATTTTTCATCGTCGGCTAGTTCTTTATTTCCCACCACTTCACATAAGGTAGTGAACTGCCGGTTATTTCCGACTGCGATAATCATTTCACCATCTAAAGCTTTAAATATGGAATAGGGGACGATATTCGGGTGGTCATTTCCCAATCTTTGCGGCACTTTTCCTGAAATCAGATAATTACTGGCGACATTCGCCAGCGAGCTGACGGCCGTATCCATGAGTGACATGTCTATTTTTTGACCTTGACCGGATTTTTCCCTTTCATATAGCGCCGCTTCTATGGAAATGGCAGAATATAAGCCTGTCAAAATATCAACCATTGCTACGCCAATTTTTATAGGACCGCTTTCTTCACTCCCGGTTATACTCATTAGTCCGCTCATCCCTTGAATAATATAGTCATATCCGGCTAAATGACGGAAAGGCCCTGTTTCCCCAAATCCTGTAATAGAGCAATACACTAACCGCGGGTTCATTTTTTGCAAAGAATCATAGTCTAGCAGCCATTTTTCCATAGAACCTGATTTAAAATTGTGGATTAGAACATCAGCTTCCTTTGCCAATGTCCGAATAATTTCTCGTCCCTCTTCCGTTTTCAGATTGACAGTGAGGCTTCGCTTATTTCGATTGGCACAAAGATAATAGGCACTTACACCATTTTGAAATGGAGGCCCCCAGCTCCTCGTTTCATCGCTTCCGCCCGGGCCTTCTACTTTAATGACATCTGCACCAAGGTCTGCCAAAATCATCGTACAATAAGGCCCAGCCAGCACTCTTGTTAAATCTAATACTTTAACCCCTTCTAACGCTCCTCCCATACTGCCACCTCCAGGCTTCCTTTAAAAAAACATAAAAAGCCAGCCCAAATACACACGATTGTGTGATATGGACTGGCTTTACGATCCAATGTAACCAGCCTGCTACGGCTGGGAGTGGAAACTGATCAGTCAATATTTAAATGTTTAAAAGGTTTACTTCACTGCCTTCAGCTGTTTAAGCGGATAGGATGAAGCTTATTCCTATTTTACAGAAATATTCTGAATAGTTCAAGTGTTTTTTATTCTTCAAATTGAACATTCATATTATACTTTTTCAACTTCCTTATAATCGTCGTTTGATTAACTTCAAGAGCATGTGCGATTTTTCTTGAGGAATGGTACTTTTTTAAGGCATGTCTTAGTATTTGCCTTTCAACCTCTTCCACTGCCTGCTTAAGAGGAATGATTCCCTTTGCTGTTACATACTCTTCCTTCATCTTCGGTTGTAAATAGGAAGGCAAATCGTCTGGATGGATCAGTTGATTTTGGGAGGTCACGACCAGCTGTTCGACTAAATTCTCTAATTCTCTTATATTCCCCGGCCAGTCATATTCAGTTAAGGCATCAATAACAGATTCGTCAAAAGAGACATCTAAATGATAATCTTTATTGTATTTAAAAAGAAAACGCTGCACCAAGAGTTCAATATCTTCTTTTCTTTCCCTTAAAGGAGGAATATTTACAGGAACAACATGTAAACGATAATATAAATCTTCACGGAATTTCCCCGATTCTACCATACTTTTTAAATGACGGTTCGTGGCTGCAACGATCCGAATATCCACTCTTTTACTTAAATTCCCGCCTAACCGTTTAAAGACTTTATCTTGAACCAGATTCAGTAATTTTACCTGGACGTCCAATGGAAGTTCCCCAATTTCATCTAAAAATAAAGTCCCGCCATCCGCTAACTCAACCAATCCTTTTTTGCCGCCTTTTTTTGCCCCGGTATAAGCGCCTCCTTCATACCCAAACAGTTCTGATTCAATTAAAGATATAGGGATCGCACCACAATTCACTTGAACAAACTCTTTATTTTTTCTAGGGCTCAAATCATGAATAAATTTGGCCAAGACCCCTTTCCCAACTCCGGATTCTCCTTCTATTAAAATGGACGAATCAATAGGTGCCACTCTCTCCATTAATTCAAGAATCTTGTTCATCTGCCTTGATCTCGTAATCAAATTCCCTTCCTTTTTAAAAGAAACATTCTTTTTTTTCATAATTGCATTCGCCACGTCGAGCTTATTTTGTAATTCGATTAACTCCGTAATATCCCGTGTATTAATCATCACCCGATGAAGCTTACCATCTTCGGAAAAAATAGGCTTTCCGGTTACGATCACTTTCCTTCCATTTTCATACTCCTGCTGAACCGTTTCGGTCCTGTGAGATTTTAATACTTTCAAGGTCACAGAATTAGAAATAATCCCTTCCTCAACCAAATCAACCATATTCTTTCCAATAAAAATTTCAGGTGGGTACCCGGTTACTTTTTTGCTGGCTTCACTAACGAATAAAACATCACCATCGCCATTTGAGACGAAAATTTCGTCATAGGAAGCATTTATGATTTGAAGAAAATCCTTATTTTCCTGTTTCGCCTCTTCAAGCACCTCTTCAGCCTTAGCAAAATCCTTTTTTAATTTCTCATATACATAATGAAGTAAGAATGCCTTTGAATAAATTTGAACCTCGTGACCCTTTTTTAAAATCGTATAGGTACACCACTGTTCATTTTCTGAAAGCATTTGGTTCCATGAATCATAAACCCGAAAATCTGGGTCGATATATTTATCTACTTTTTCATCCCAGCCATGTAGGGCAGCACCCCTCCAAAAATGCTCCTCCTTGACGATTCCCTGGATTTCGTGATCGTAATTAACAATTAATAAAGGAAAAGATAAATGCTTAAGTGAATCTTTCACTTCTCTTAATGTCGTATGACTCAAAATGGTGTTAGCCTTCTGATATTCAAGATTCATATCCCTGCCCCCCTCTGCTATTTTTTCGAGATATGTAGTTTTATAATAATGGAAAAAACCAGTTACCTCTATAAATAAAAGTGGAAGCAACTGGTATTTCTATATATTCTTACCTTTTCTTCGTTTTGGACGGATCAAAGGTAATTTGTTTAATCTCAGTCAAGTGTTGGAAAACCCACTGACCCAAATTCCTTCCATTGCCACTATTTTTCATTCCGCCAAATGGAGCAAGGAAATCCCAGTAGTTGGTAGATTCATTGATATGAACCGTGCCATGCTCAAGATGGTCGGCCATATACCAGGCATCTTCCAGGTTCGATGTAAAGACAGAAGAGGTTAAGCCATACTGAGTATCGTTGGCAATCTCGACGGCTTCTTCCCTCGGTTCTGAATTTAATGATGGGAGCAATGGGACCAAACGTCTCATCTTTTCCCAGAAGCATAGATTGATTGCAATTGATAAGAATGGTAGGTTTGTAGTAGAGACCGTCATGTCCTCCCCCATAAACTACATGTGCCCCCTTGCTTACGGCATCTTCAATATGCTCATTCATCTTATTCACAATGTTTTGACTGGATAAAGGCCCCATTTGCGTGTCATCTTCTAAAGGATTGCCTAAACGTATTTTTTTCGTTCTTTCGATTAATAACTGGACAAAGTCATCATGAACACTTTCATGAACGAGAACACGTTCCGCTGCGGTACATACTTGGCCGGCATTATAAAAACATCCATTAACCGCAGCTTCTACCGCCTCTTCCAGATTTGCATCCTCCATCACAATTTGCGGACCGTTTCCGCCAAGCTCCAACAACGTTCTTCTTAATCCTGCCGCTTGAGAAATTTTTTCTCCAACCGCCGCACTTCCTGTGAAACAGACACCCCGGACATCTTGATGAGTGACCAATTTATTGCCGACATCCCCTTTCCCATGGACCAAGTTGATTACTCCTGGCGGAAAACCGGCTTCATCAAAAAGCCTCACAAACCATTCTCCACTAAACGGAGTCGTTTCAGATGGTTTGAAAACGATGGTATTGCCGACCGCCAAGGCATAAGGGATAATTTCAGCTGCCAGCGAAATCGGAAAATTCCAAGGTGTAATTGCACTAATCACTCCGATTGGTGCATGGGTTACATAGATTCTCTTATTATTGGTTCGTTCAAACGTACTTGGCAAGGTCCATCCCCTAAAACGCTGAACTTCCCCAATTGTATGTTCAATATTGGAAATCCCGAGTTCATACACTTCTTCCCGTGCCTCGGTAATCGTTTTCCCCATTTCCAATGTAATTGTTTGAGCAATTTCTTCCCCGTATTGCTTTCCAATTTCATGGGCCTTTTGCAGTAAATCCAATTTATCCAATAATGGAACCTCTGCCCACTTTTTTTGTACCTCTTTTGCACTCTTAATCGCTAACTCCACTTGTTCCAATGAACTATTTTGATAGGAACCAAGAACATTTCCGTCAACAGGACTTGTAAGCGTGACGAGATCACCTTCACCATCCATCCATTTTCCATTAATAAACGTCTTAGCGTATAACGTTTTTGAAGCGGTTTGTTTCATATAAAGTTCCTCCTCATCTTTTTATAGCAATAATTTTTGATAAAATAACTGCGAATCTACTCCTTATTGACCGTATCCGCCTTTCTTCATCGGTATCACGATGATTTTGGTAAGTAGGTAATAACAAACTCCCGATAATAGCATGGCAGGGATCGAAGCACTAATATATTTAAAGCTGGATGCCGATTCATAGCTGATAGGATCAAGTAAATATATATAAGCAAAAAATCCAACAATGCAGGAAATAAACGCAACCACATTTACGCCGCTCCAGAAATGGTAGTCGGATTGCTTATCACCCTTATAAAGCTGATCAAGAGAAATTCTTTGCTTTCTTAGAAGGAAATAATCGGTAATTTGAACACCGATGACAGGTGCAAAAGCAACACCAAGAAAGGCAAGAAAAGATGGAATCGAATTTAAAAATTGATCAGGAATAAAGGCGCTAATGAGTGCAACAGGCAGCAGGACAATCAGGGTGGTTTGATTCCAGGTTGTATTCCTTTCAATCCATTTAATTTGCCTTAGACCGATTCCAGTTGTATAGGCTCCAACTATGGCAGTGCCGATATTGGCCAGTGCTAAAAACAAGAGAGCGATGATTCCAAAGCCGATTCCGCCTACCTCTACGAACCATTTAGTAGGATCATAGTTTCCTGTTGCAAGCGCGGAAAAGAGCCCAATTAAACTAATAACGCCAGTAGGTAAACCCATTCCAAGCATCGTCGGCCATAAAGCTTTCCCAGAACTTGGAACCATTCGTACAATACCGCCCATATATGGCCACCATGAAAGGACACTTGCAACTAATATTTCAAATCCAGTAGTGTAATTCAAAAGGCGGTCCCCTGAAGATGCCTGCGGTTTTGCAGTAAAAATCTTGCTAATGCCAACAGTACTGACTAATTTATACATAATTAAAATGCCAGTTAAAGCAACTAGGATGCTAATAATAAGAGAAGAATTTTTTACAGAAGCTGAACCGCCTCGTAACGAGATCCAGCTGATGGCTAATGCGGCAAGAGAACTAACGGCTGTTACAATTTGCTGTGAGGATGATTGGAGTATACCGGTAGCGATTAAAACTTGACTTACGGCTTTCCCAAATAAAATAATTAACAAACAATTCCAGCCGACAATCGAGGCATATTGAAGAAAAATCGCAAATATCGAACCCTTTTCACCAAAAATAGGTTTGCTGGAAGCGATGTTTTCAACACCATATTTTATACTAACCGGAACAGTAGCAAGAGCGACAAAAAACATTCCAACTAAACACCCTGCAATCATGGCAATCGTACCCATGGTTGCATTTAAGTAGTAGGCTACATAACCGCCAATCGAATAACTCCAGGCTGCAACCCCCGCACTAAGGGCAACTCCCATGAGTCCCCAAGAAGTCCATGTTCGTTGGTTTTTCGGTAAGGGCCAGCTGCTTTGGGCTACTTCTTGTGAAATGGATAGCTCAACATTTTTTATTTTCATAAGAACCACCCCCAAATCATTAGGATGAAAGGAATGACGAGTCCAACAAGGACAAGGTAAAAGTAATCCCTCTTGCTGAAATCATCGCCAAGGTTCTTCTCGTCAGACATTTCTGCTAAAATATCTTCCAATTTCGTTGATCCTTCTGGGTTAATAGGTACATGCACGGAAGCAGAATGAATTTCAACATTTGTGTGATCATTCATATTCTTTCCCCCTTCAAACATAATCAAATCCCGCCAGATCCATCCATCCATTTTAAGTGCTAGATTTCAAGTTCACCTCCCCTAAATTTGAAAAGAATATAAGGGTAACGGTTTAGCATTTAGCTTATTAGTATTGTAAGGGATTTCATCAATAGTAATAATACATTGAATTTTCGGAAAAATCACTATATTTTAAGGTAAATATAGTGATTGACCTCTAACCTGGTATTTCTACTTCTATGGACCCTAGATTTAGAATAGTCGTTAAACCTTCATAGGTAGCTTCTTCCAAAGTGCGTGGCGCAAGACCATCACCAATTTGCTGAACAACAGGAGCTAAACCTTTTACTTCCTCATACAATTCGGTATTAGGGATTCGACCATAAGCTAAAACGATAGTATCCCAGTTACCCACTGCTTGCCTTTCATGGGTAAATAGATTTCGAATGGTAACTTGGTCCTGTTCGATCCCTCCGAAATCAAAATGGGGACGCATTTTAACTTTTAACTGGTAAAGCTTCTTAATATATTCATTTCTAAGGTACTGATGTACCTCCTGTCCGATATGGAGTTTTGTAGAAAACAGGGTTACTTCATGGCCCTTTTCCTGTAAAAAAATAGCCGCTTCCATTCCCGGCCAGTCCCCGGAGAAATCAAACACAAGTACCCGTTTTCCTATTTGAGTCGGATTGCTGCTAAATAACTCATCTAAAGTTTTTATTCGATCATCTTCAATCCCCTGCATATGTGGAAGGTATGGTCTGGACCCTGCCGCACAAATGATGACATCAGGCTTCCATTCTACTAAATCGGCACTGGAGATTCTTTTTCCTAATTGAACATTTACATTGCTTTTTTCTAGCTTCCTTGAAAAGTTATCCAGCATGGTTTCGGCCAGTTCCTGCCGCATTGGGGCTTTTTTCATGGTTTGCAGGAGACCGCCAATCACTTGTTGCTGCTCTACAAGAGTGACTTGATGCCCCTGTTGGTCCGCTGTTATGGCTGCTTGCAGACCAGCGGGACCCGCACCTATGACGACGACATGTTGTTTGGTTTTTACCTTTTGGAGCTTGGGGTTCAACTGTCTTTCCTTCCCTGCAATAGGATTTTGGACACAGCCAATGGCAAGGCCTTTATGATAGTGGCCTATACAAGCCTGGAGGCATCCAATGCAGGCATCAATTGAATTTAGTTCTCCACTCATTGCTTTATTCGGCATTTGGGGATCCACGATTAAGGCACGGGTCATTCCCACCATGTCCGCTTTCCCGGTTTTGATAATCTGTTCAGCCTCTACAGGATCGACGATTCGCGTTCCTACGAATACAGGGATTGCACCCGCCATCCGAATCTTAAAGGCATGAGGTGCATTATATCCATGCTTCATGGGAGATCCTGGTGCTATATGGGTAGAACCCGAATAGGTACTTGAATCTCCTGCCGTTACATTAATAAAGTCAATTCGAACACGTTCGACCAAATATTCAACTATGTTAATGGCATCTGCTACGGTGGTACCATCCATTGTCATTTCATCCGCACTGATCCTGATTCCCACAGTAAAGTCTTCCCCTGCCGTCTTCCAAATCTGCTGCATAATTTCAAGGATAAAACGCATTCGATTCTCAAAGCTTCCGCCGTAATGGTCGTTTCGATGATTGGTATGACTCGACCAAAATTGAGCAGGTAAATATCCATGGGAACAAGCAATTTCCACTCCATCCAATCCTGCTTCTTTAGCCAGCTTAGCTGATAAAGCAAACCCATTGATAACCTCTTCAATATCATCCAAACTCATGGGCCTTGGCATTGTTCCAAACCGCAAGCTTGGTTCTGCGGATGGTGCCCATGCTGCGTGACGGTAATCGCTCGCGATAAACTCCCTTCCACCGTGAAAAAGCTGAGCAAATACCTTTGTACCATACTGATGCAATTGTGCAGCCATTTCTGCATAAGCAGGTACGACCCTCTTGTCATATCCAGCAATGGTATGACCGGTCAGCATCCCGGATGGATGTACGGCAGCAGCTTCAAGAACGATTAGTCCCACTCCTCCTTTCGCTCGTTCTACATGATAGGCTGTCATATCTGGAGTTGGGATACCGTCAACCACATGGTTGGTTTGGTGGGCAGTGCTAAGAATTCGATTATTTAAATGGGTATTCCCAATTTGAATTTCAGAAAACAAATTTTTAAATTGGGCCACTATGTTCACTCCTTTCTTTGGACATTTTTGAACCGTCACTATTTATATTGCAATTTCTGTGCCAGGAAAAAATTTTTTCAATAGATTACCCCTACATCTTATAAAATCAAATGTTTTTTGATTTGTTACTTACCCAAAATAAAGGTTTGCAAAGTATAAATGAAATATTTATGAACCTTTTTTGCATCACTGTGATGCAAAAAAGGTTCATATTTACTGGAAAATATAAAAAAACACATCGGATTGTATCGTTCCGATGTGTTTCCTTGAGTCCCCATTATTTCTTATACTTCGTTAACTTGGATGTTATGGATACAGTCTGTTTTTCTGTTTTTTTAACTTTTAGGTTGGAAGCCCAGTTTACGGAGGATTCGTATTTTTGTGTATGTTCCTTTTTAACAAGGTTCTGTAATCGTTCTTTATTCTTTTCTAGAGATTCTTCTAGGGATTGAAGCCGACGGCTTGGGAAGTAGAGCCCAGCAAGAATGGTTGTAACGGTAGGGTCCGTTTCTGAGAGATAGGTCCCTTCAAATAATTGTACTGGCTCCCCTATCCTTTCAAAGATGGAAGGAACATTAATGAGCTTTGAAATATTCTCTGGTCCTTCATATATCAGACCTGCACGAATGACACCCTGCGATTCAACAGGACAGAATATAGAGTTTTCCCATGAGGATTGTACTTTCGTTGAGACATCCGAACTGGTTTTCGCGTCAGTAATAGCAGCGGAAGAGATAAGGGTAACTCCTCTTGTTTCAAGAATATTCATAAGATCAGTTTCGTCGAAGTTCCCGTAAAACGAACTCTTATTTGTTACTTTTAGGATATGGCTAATGGCCTCCACCGTTTGACGATTAGCAGAGAGGTAAATCTCATGTTTGCTGGATTGCGGCTTCTGCTTGCGCATCTGATCATTATCTACCAAGAAAACGGAAGAAATGCCTTCTATTTGGGAAAGCTCTTGGATACACTCTGCCGTATTGATCCGATTCCCCGCTAATACGTTTCGTTCAGGTAATATGGCAATGGCACCAACTTTAATACCAGGCAATTGGTCGATTAACAGATCAATCAATAGCGGGCTCATTCCAGAACCCGTACCACCGTCCGTTGAAAAAGCGACCAAGAGCAGCTTTATGTTTTTAAAGGAGGTGGTTACAAAATCAATCATTTCTCGATATTTTTCCTGTACCGCACGATTTCCTAACGTTCTATCTTGGCCTGCACCATTATACCCCGGGACAAAATACTTTTTTTCCACTCTGGTGTTTACGGCTCCATCACGTTGATTTGTATTAATCAGAGCTGTTTGAAAACCCAAGACGGATGCAATTTCTGCCATATTTCCACCTGCTTGACCAACGCCCAAGATTCCAACCGACTTCATCTGAAACTCCTCCTTATCATGAAAAGTAATACTCATAATTGTTGTTAGAAGAATAAAGAAAAACCTTATAATATGTTTACTTTTTTGAAGAGTAGATTATGACTAAAACACGTTTTTTCATCTCAGTTTAATCAACGTTTCTTTTCGTTTATTTCATGCCGCATTGTGTAAGAACAAAAAAGCCATATCGATGATATGACTTTCACTTAACGACCATTTTTTGAAATGTATACTCTTTATATTCTTGATTGGGATTTCTGTTTCTATATAACTTCTTATCAATTTCCAATCATCGAAACTATCTTTATATTTAATTCCTTGTATCCTTTAAAGAGGAAGCACGCCAAGCATCTAAAATCCGCCACATTTTTGCTATTTTTCAGCGTTAAGATTATGGTTCTTTTTCTTGCATCAGTTATCACAGACTGATAGAGGCTCTCTCCCAAATTCTAAGTACTATAACTATAACTCCTTAGCATCCTTTACAATCTCTTTAGCAAATTTAATCTTTTCTCCCCAATTAATCGAACGTTGAATCACCACTTTTTGTGCCTGCGGTGATCCGGCACCATGCATACATTCGATAATCGGAGTGGAGCCTGTCATATTCTCAACCAGACGTCCCATTTTAATCCTGTCAATTGGATCAGCATTTTCGCCAGTGCTATAGTATTTATAAATATAAGGAGCAATCCTCGGGTTATCCAGTTCTTTTTCAGAAGGCAGTGTTGCCACAAAACCTCCTGCTAAATCTTGAGACAGCTTGGTAACCTCTGGATAATACCGTGCTGTGTTAAGTTTTGATGCATTTGCCAGCACCGGGTCAACAAAAGCGGTGCCACAACCATTTTTTGAACAATTGAAGGAGCAGGCAAGGGCTCCGCTATACATGGTTTCAACTAAGTGGGCCATTTCAGCCAATTTCTCTTTCACATGACCAGCTTTAGAAATTCCATGCATATCAGCAAGTGATGCCGTTGCCCCTATTAAGACATCCAGGTTTCCAGCTTTACAAGCTCCATAGTTTTGTCTATGGTATGATGCAAAGCGATCAACCAGTTTGCCTGTATATTGCGTTTCTTTATACATAAAGACCCGCTCCCAAGGAACAAACACATCCTCAAAAATAATCAATGCCTCTCCGCCGACTACACCATATTTTGCATTCCCCTGATCGATTTTCCCTTCCCATTTACGGCTGTCGTTAACTTGTCTTCCAAAAACGTAGATCACACCTTTTTCGTCGGCAGGTACCGCAAACGAAAGGGCATAATCTGCATCTTTTGGGGACATGGCAGTTCCAGGCATAACTAAAATTTGATGGGAATTTATGGCCCCTGTTTGATGCATTTTTGCTCCACGAACAACGATCCCATCTTCCTTTTCTTCTACCACTCTTACATACAAATCAGGGTCATGTTGTTCCGACGGCCTTTTGGACCTGTCTCCCTTTGGGTCTGTCATAGCTCCATCGGTCATATAATCATGATTCTGTGTCTCGATTAAAAATCGCTTAAACCTATCATGATAGTCTGTACCAAGGTCCTGGTCCATTTCCCAAGTCGTTGAATAAAGAGTGATTAAGCCGTCCATACCAACACATCTTTGAAAACATGTCCCCGTTATTTGTCCAGCGACCCGGAGCATCATCGCTTTTTTAACAAGATCTTCCTGATTATGCGGTATATGTGTCCAACGATTGATTTTGTTACCTGTCAAATGGGAGAAGGCACTGCCTAATTCCTCGTATTTCTCCTCTGTGCCCAATTTATACGTCACGGATGCTGCATTGATATGTGGCCTCATTGCCGGATGGTCGACGACATTTTCGACCCTCTCGCCCATAAAATATACTTCCTTCTTCTGGTTACGCAGGCTTTCAATATATTGTTCCGGTGTCATCATAAAACTTCTCCTCCTTTTTCATACCCGTGAACTTTACATTACAAAAAAGTTCGGTAAGGCATCATTAATGTAAATAAATATGGCTTGTTCTTAGAAACCATGCCTTTTTTTTGCAAAAAAAAATTGATGTATAACAATCTACAAACTTTTTTCTGCTCCTTGTGCCTAAGTTCGAGTTGTCATACATCAGCATGTAACATTCATTAATGGATTATATTCTATTAATTTACGACCTTCGCGATTTTATCTAATTCACTGAGTTCTCTCCTTAATACTTTCCCTGCAGCGTTCCTTGGCCGTTCATAATTTCCTTTTGGATTATTAATATTTAAGGAGATATAGCCCAATTAAGTATTTTTTTCCAAATTAACCATTGATAAAACTAATAACATTAGTTATCATTAAACTAATGTTATTAGTTTAAATGAATTCAAGGAGATGAGTGGGTGTGACTTTTATTGTATTTATCCTTCTTTTTACGGTGTTATGCGGTTGGTTGGACTCAAAATTTTTGAAACAAGAGTGAAAGGAAGTGGAGTAAATGTTTGCTGGACATTTCGGACTTGCAGCCGCAGTTAAAGCTAAGCAGCCATCAGTACCTCTTTGGGCACTAATGATTAGTACCCAATTGCTCGACATTATTTTTGTCCCTTTGTTTATTTCCGGCGTTGAGACGATGGAGTCTATTGGCAACGGCGGCAAGGAGATTCTAATTCATGCTGAGTATACTCACTCCTTATTTGGTGCTTTGTTAATCGCCTGCTTAGCTGGGGTGTTGGCTTGGATCAAATGGGGAAAACGCGGCGGAATGGTTATTAGCGCAACCGTATTTAGTCACTGGATTTTAGATCTAATTGTCCACCGGGCGGATTTACCCATATTCCCTGGAAATATGGGTGGGCTCCCAATGTTAGGACTGGGTCTTTGGAAATGGCCTGTTGTTAGCTTAAGCCTAGAAGCAGCAATGATCACACTTGGTGCCATTCTATATTTTCGGACGGCACTAACAAGGAGAAAAACAAGTTCACCGACTAACACCAACAGTATGAAGAATGCTATCTTTACAGGAACATTAATGGGCATATTATTGCTTCTATCATTAATCGTTGACAATATTTAAATCTCATAAATTAAGTTTACTTTCATAATATCTCCCCCATTATGCTAACCCTCTATTATGCTAGCAAAAGTATCTTATTAATGTCTGCCTTCAAATCAACTCATAATCGATATCAAAAAAATGCGCCTCCAATAAATAAATTGGGCGCATTTTTATACCTTATCATTCTGTTACGGTCACTTCTATTGGCTCAGATACTAAATGCCATTCCTTTCCAAGCATTTGGAATGTATGCATCGCGAACACATTCACCTTTCCAGGCTCAAGCGCTGTTATGGTATTGCCTTCGACTTTAACCTTCGTTTCTCCACTGTTTACAAAGAGAGTTGTCGAAATATTTTCTGTTTTGGCTTCTCGATAGTCCACAAAGGATTTCACCTGAATCGTTGCCGATTTTCCGACATTCAGGTTGACCTTTTTGTTTGGAATTTCCAAACGAATTGGGGCATCAGTCAGCCACTGGGTATAGTCCGTAATCGGTCCGACCACGCCAGCCTCCAAGGCTTGTCCAAAATGATCTTCGTTTCTAAAGGTCCAATGCATATTCAGGAATCCACGCTGGCGCATGTAGCGAATAAATTCCGAATTCAGACTGCCATAGTCAGCATTCAGGGTCGCGTTCATGCTGGCACCGTACTGCATCATTTGCTGGGCCTTTTTCAGCTTGCCGTCAATCGTAGATGGTATAGCTGCAGAGTAAAGATAGCCCGTGCCCACTTCAGGGTTGAAACCGCGAGTGTTTCGGATATGGTTGGAATTAAAGCTTTGAATCACTACATTATCAACCATTCCAGCTTGCTCGATCTCCTCCATCACTTGCTTCTCGATGCCATCTGCCTTAATCTCGACAAGCAGGACCACATCTTTCCCTTTAAACTCATCTAAATACTCTTTAAATGTAGGTACCTTTTCTCCTTGGAATTCAGGACTGAACTTGATACCGGCATCTAAGGTCCGAATCTGCTCGAGTGTTAAATCCTTTATATTCCCTTTTCCGTTCGTGGTACGGTCCACCGTATAGTCATGCATAATAACCAGTTTCCCGTCTTTGGTCCTCTGTACGTCAGTCTCGATCATATCTGCTCCCAATTCATAGGCCTTTCGATAGGAAGCGATTGTATTTTCAGGCGCAATGGAAGGTACACCACGATGTGCGGCCACGACCGGACGCTGTACAATTGTATTCTCTGGATACTGTCCCAAAGCTTCAATGGAAGCGGAAGGATTTTCCGAAACAATGCCGTCCACTCCAAGATGAATCATCGTATGGGCAGCTTGCACATCCTCAGCGCCGATTCCCCAAACGGATATGGCACGGCTATGCAAATAGTGAACGTTCTCAGGGCTCAGAATTTTTTGTGGAATTACCGCTACCATCGCATCGCTTTTATGAATGTCCCGTGCGAAAGCCGCCATATCATGCTTATTGAAAGCTGCCTTGTTGTAAAGAAGGGCACCGCGGGCCGTTTTAATAAAACTGCGCATTTCTTTTACGATCGCGGGATTACTGGATAAAATCTGAAAATCTTGTGTCTGGGTTTCTTTCAGGACATTTGCGAGACCTTCTATATCGGAATTTTCTTCCACTTGGATAATCGGAATGAATTTTCCTTTAATATTATAAAGGGCGTTTTCAATTGGTGCCCCTTCAACCGTCCATTTCCCCTGTTCGTTCCGCTTTGCCTGCATGAGCACGGAAGCTGCACCTTCCTGCGCAACGGTTTTCGAAATAATCGTAGGCGGATTCACGATATTCGTTTTCACTTCTTGAGGAAGAAAGGCGTTCGTACCTCCTAATGGAGGAAGTGCATTTGAGTAGGTATTGACCTTTACATTATCGAATTGAACGGTCGTCCCGTTCGCTTGGAAACCGACATCCCCGTTTGTCCATTTCCCGGCCTGATCCGTATCAACCACAAGCTGGCCATCGATAAATTGCTGCACACGATTTCCGCTTGCGATCACTTTGACATGATAAGTCTTATTGATGGCCATATTTTCCGGATAAAAATTCGTTTCCGGCACAACCCACTGATTGCTTTCATTTCTGATGGCGAATTCCAGTCCGTTCAGCGCGGTAGTGCCTTTGCGCATGGCGAATTGATAATACGGATATGTATTTGGCTGGACACGATACATTAACGAAGCCCATCGGGTGTCTTCAACTGCACTTTGAAACGTCATATCCGCTTCAAAAACGTAGTTCCCTGTTTGGTTTCCTAAAGGAATCACTACTCTGGCAGGAGCGCTTGAAGATGGTGACGTTAATACCAGCTTGCCGTCCAAGACCTTGGCGTTTCCCTGTACAAGCTTCCACCCTGCAGGAAGCTGACCGTTCGCGATTTGATCGAAATTCTCCTGTGTTAGAGCCTGCTCCGCGGCCTGAACCTTTGTTGTTCCATCCACAGGTGCTATCCAAATACTGCCGAAAATACTTGCTGATACTAAAAAAGCTGTTAATTTTTTTGATTTCCCCCTAAAATTAGGTACCATTTTCTGTCTCCTTTTCATTTAGTTGAAACATATGTAAAAGGTTTACAAACCCTTTCTATGAAAATAGTACTTAACGAAGGTATAAGGGGTATTAATATTTTTTAAAGATATTGTTAAAAAATGGAGGACTTTTGCCTGAAGGTCTTTTCTACTAATCTGACCCAAAGAATGTAAAAATCTTTAAATTTTATGGAAAATCCCCCACAGAATCTATCTTCTTTTTTTCGAACAATATTAATATAAAGAGAGTATTAAAACTCCCATTTCTAGCAGAAACAAACTAGTATATTGAAAAAGAGAATGGAACAACTGAGAGGGGTTGAATAAATGGCCAAAAAATTATGGAAAAAGCTTTCGTTTGGATTTTTATCTGTAAGTCTATTATCTACTTCGGTGCTGTCTATTGCAGAAGCAGCCGACAATCCTCCATGGGTAAGCCCAATTCAGCTATCTCCCCTTTCGAGTGATGGCGTAACAGTTTCAGGGGATGTACAAATTTCCGTTACGGCTGGAGATGACTTAGGTGTATCCAAAGTGGAATTTTACAGCGCCAATGGCGGATATCTAATTGGTACAAAGACTTCCGCACCTTATACCTTGAAATGGGCTACTGATCCATGGGTTCCTGATGGAGAACAGGTTGTAAAAGTCATCGCCTACGACAAATCTGGTCAAAAAGCCGGAGCGTCCCGTAAAGTGTACGTACAAAATGACAAAACTGCACCTGCCGCTCCCACTAATTTGCAAACCACAGCAAAAACAAACAAAAGCATCTCGCTGACATGGAATGCGGCCAGCGATAATGTGGGTGTGACGGTGTATGAAATTTACAATGGACAGGTTTTGATCGGAACCTCTACCGGCTCGAGTGTCACCCTGAACGACTTAACTCCCGGGACTACGTACAATCTTTCTGTTAAAGCAAAAGACCGGGCGGGGAATGTTTCAGCGGCAAGCAATATTTTGAATGAGACGACTCAAGACCTCCCTCCGACAGTGAGTTCCCTGGAGGTATCTCCACTGGATTATGACGGAGAAACGGTGACAGGTAACGTGAAGCTTAGCATCAATGTCACGGATGATACCGGTATTTCCAAGGTCGAATTTTACAGTGCCGATGGTGGGTATCTGATTGGAACGAAGACTTCAGAGCCCTATGCTATCAATTGGGCAACCGATCCCTGGGTCCCTGAGGGCGAGCAAATCGTAAAAGCAATTGCCTATGATAAAGCTGGTCAAAAAACAGAATCGTCCCGTCAGGTGTATGTTCAGAATGATAAAGTTGCACCTTCAACGCCGGCCAATATTCGACTGACAGGAAAAACGGATCAAACCATTTCCTTGGCATGGGATTCTTCATCAGACAATATCGGTGTAACCGAGTATGAAATTTACAATGGACTTGTCCGCATTGGGACATCCACATCCAATAGTGTCACGTTAAAGGATTTAAATCCCGGGAAATCATTTAATTTAACGGTGAAAGCAAGAGATCGGGCTTGGAATTTTTCCGCTGCCAGCAACACAGTACAAGTAACAACTGATGCATCCAAAGACACCATCCCTCCTTCCATTCCAGCTAACCTGAAGGTGACTGACATAACCGACACGACAATGAAATTGGAATGGGATGCAGCAAAAGATAATTATGATAATATCAGCCCGAATACGACGTATCAAATTTATAACGGCTCTACACTTCTGGCCACTAGTTCAGGGCTTCGAACAACGGTCCGGAGCTTGAATGCAAATACAGCTTATACTTTAACGGTTAAGGCCAAGGATGCAGCCGGAAACATATCGGCAGCAAGCCAGTCCGTAACGGCATCAACAGGTACGTTGGACACAGCAGCACCGCAGGCACCTGTGAACCTGCACTCTCCCGCATCGACGGATAAAACCATTACTTTGAAATGGAGCGAGCCAGCCGATAATTATGGGGTAACGAGCTATACGATTTACCAAAATAAAGTAAAAATCATGGATACGGCCAGCCCTAATTTTGTAATCGGCGGACTGCTGCCAAATACGAAATATAGCTTCTATGTAACCGCCAAGGATGCAAAAGGCAATGTGTCTCCGGCAAGCCCGGAAATCACGGCTTCCACGGGTTCACAGCCGCTCACTCCTCCGAGTCATGTTATCGCTGGTTACTATGCCGGTTGGTCTACGTATAGCGGTTCTGAAGTTTCCGACATCGATGCTTCAAAGCTGACGCAAATCAATTATGCCTTTGCCAATATCGGCAATGATTTAAAAATGCAGGTCGGAGATCCTTATGCTGATACACAAAAAGAGTTCCCGGGAGATTCAGCAACGGATCCGTTCAAAGGGAATTTCAATCAATTAAAGAAACTGAAGCAAAAATTCCCTCATCTAAAAACGGTGATTTCCGTCGGCGGATGGAGCTGGTCTGACAAGTTTTCCGAAGTGGCGTTGACCGAGGCATCCCGCATTGCCTTCGCCGACAGCGTCGTGAAGTTCCTGGTTACGTATGGCTTTGACGGGGTTGACTTTGATTGGGAGTATCCAGTTAACGGAGGAATGAAGACGAATGTCCGCCGGCCGATTGATGAAAAAAATTATACCCTGCTGCTTCAAAAGGTTCGTGAAAAACTGAATGCCCAGCAAGCACTCGATGGGAAGAAATATTCGCTTTCGATTGCGGCCGGCGCATCCAATAATTTTACAGAAACGACACAATTGGATCAAATTAGTAAAATTGTCGATCATGTTCAACTCATGACGTATGATGTACACGGTGCATGGGACAGTCTTACCGGTTTTAATGCCCCGCTCTATGCCAGTTCCGCAGAAACGACCCCTGGGCCAAGCGTTTCCCAGGCTGTGCAAATATTTTTAGATAAAGGGGTTCCGGCAAACAAGCTGGTCATGGGGGTACCGTTTTATGGGAATGAGTACAAAGGGGTAAATAATGCCAACAACGGATTATATCAGGCTCGTACCGGAGGCGTCTACTCCGATAGTTATGGTGAATTGGAGAAAAAGTTTATCGGTAAAGATGGATATGTACGTTACTGGGATTCCGAATCAAAGGTTCCTTATTTATGGAATGGATCGACCTTTATCAGCTATGACGATGCCGAATCGATGTCACAAAAGGCATCCTATATCAAATCGAACGGATTAGCAGGAGCGATGATTTGGGAGGTCAGTCAAGATCCTAGTGAAACCTTGTTAAATCAATTAGGATTAGATTTAAAGTAACAATGGAGGGTCCGTCTGGGCCCTTCTTTTATGTATGCAGGTGGCTGCTGTGCTGATTATATTTTAAGATTAACTGGATTAATTAAGTTTCCCCTGAAACTGGTCATATTTTTTCATCTCATTAATTGTCTCTTCTATTTCGCTGATAAACTGTTCAAATAGTTGATGATTTCCTGATTCTTTAAAATTTTGTTTATCGATGGAATGAAGTAAAGCAATTACCCCTTTAAATTTTAAATCATCAAAAAATGGAATGTGGCTTTCCCAAAAAATTTCACCTTTTACTTCCAGCTCCCCATTTTCATTCTCCAATTGAAATGTGACATTTTGCTTATTTTCAATATCCAATTTGCTCACTCCAATAAAATGTAAGTTTTTGCTTCTTTATAACTACTATTGTGGCTTAAAATATCTATAGAATGCAAACGGAGAAAACATTCTTTAGGCAATAAGTGTTTGTTATTCTCATAGAAATAGTAGAAATATATTATTTTCACTTGTGCGGTTCGATCCCTGGGGAGGGAAAATGAATGGAATTGGTTAGCAAACAGAAAGCCGGATTGGAAACAATTGATGATGTAATCGAGGTGATGACGGAGCAGCTTCGTGTTTTTCAGCAAAGCGGGGATCATCGGGTCGTATTTCACCGTGTCTACCTTTTGATGACAAAGGAAATGCAAAAACGCCTTTCAACCGGATTTTTTCTGGATCCAGTATGGCTGGAGCATGTTCTCGTTGGCTTTGCACAATATTATTTTCATGCTATCGATGCCTTTCAGGAAGGTCAGCCTTGTCCGCCTGCTTGGGAGCTTGCCTTCCGTCAAGCTTCTGAAAAAAAAGGTTTTGTCCTGCAGGATGCCCTACTTGGCATTAACGCCCATATTAACAGTGACCTGCCGATGGTCATGCATAACATACTGTCTGAGGAACAGGCTTGGCCCGACGCTCGAAAAATGCTGCACCGCCGCCAGGATCATGAACGAATCAACTACGTGCTAGCTGACCTTGTGGATCTGGTGCAGGACGAACTGTCGAACTATTATGCCCGTTTTATCCGTGTTATTGACTATGTTATGGGCAGAAAAGATGAATCCCTATCATCGATCATCTTGTCTCACTGCAGGACAGCGGTATGGTACAATTCCGAACTACTTCTCGGTGCGTCTGATGAAGAACAGCGGAACCTTCAACGTCGCCGCATTGAAAATGACGCGCTTGCAATTAGCCAAAAGGTTATTAGTCTGCCCGCCATGAAATGCGCCAAGTACCTTGCTCCTTTTACTCGAAAAAAGCATTGGTTTTAATTGACTGCGACATTTTTAAATTCTTTAAAAGACTGTGCTCCCTATCGTCCCCTGAAGCAAACTGCCGCTGGAATTCTAATTAAAATCTATCGGCCTTTTAAACTTGTAATTAGCTCTAAAGAAACTGTAAATCGGTACAGATGATTTTGAATGAAACACGGTTGTGGTCGATTCAGGTTTTTCTATATTTAAGGATAAAGTAATATGATCATCGTTTGGTAAATTAGGGTCATAGATATTAATATACAAATTGTTTTCTTTCAAGTCATAGCCATATGCCAGAACTTGATGATGTTGTCTAATCTGAAAAGGATTAAAGGATTTTACTCTGATTATGCCAAGCGGTGAAAGTTTGCCGTTATCAAGATCATTTTTTATTCTCGGCCATTCCTTTTTCATCATTCTCCACGTCCTACCATGCGGTGCAGCTCCTAGTTTACTAGCTTTTGTTTCATGATCCGGGATAATGGGATTCATCAGAAACAGATATTTCATAATACCAAAGGGCAAATGAAAGCTTTCAATCTGACGATTAACGATTAAGTCGAACAATGGTCCAGAGGAAGGGGCTTCCGGATTGGCCGGGATCGGCTTTTTTGCTTCAAAGTAATCCATGGCAGCATAAATCATTCCGCCACATAGGCCGTACGATGCATTACCGATTGAAATCTCCCGGCCCAATACATTTATTTTCTTTAATGGAACATGTGGAAAGCTGTTTTCAAATTTAAAACCAGATGAGCTGGGCAGAAACCCTGTTTTGGCTGACATAGTGACTCTCCCCTTTACTTGTAAATGTTCGAAAAAATAAAGAACCGTCGTTGATATCACTGGGATTTATATTATTCACATTTCCTTCTTTTGGGAATTAACAGAAGCCCTCAAATTCCCCCAATCGGGTTTACTGTATACGCCCCCCTTATCTTTCAACTATTTAGAGCATAAATGAGCCTATAATTTCCTGTAGACAATCTAATTGACCTTGTGGGATTTGGACGTAAGCCGTTACGAGTTACCCGGTAGTTGCATTTATTATAGTAATTGCAATTAAAAGCGCATTGAGAATGGTTTTATAAAATCTCTTTTGGCAGTTACACTAGTTGGACAATGTGGGGGTAATTTAATGGCAAAAAAGGAAGACAGGTTTTTTAATTATTTAAAGAGTATTTCTTTAAATTTAAAAGTAAGCGCTAACTATTTTGCTGACAATAAATTAAATAATGTTAATGATCTTAAAATATTTTCTGAAAAGATGAAAAAATTTGAATCTAACGGAGATACCATAGTACATGATCTTATTAGCGAACTTAATAATACTTTCATCACTCCAATAGATCGTGAAGATATTTTAGCTCTTTCAATATGCATGGATGATATTTTGGACGGTTTATACCATACAGCTGCCCTATTTGAAATGTACTCCATGATGGAAATGGACGATTTTATGCTTAAATTTGTTGATGCCATCAAAAATTGTACATCCGAAATTGATTCAGGTATTGAACTCCTATCTAAAAAGAAATTGCTAAATATTAGAGAACACACAATCAAAATTAAAGAAATAGAATCCTATTGTGACCAGACTTTCCGTGAATCCATTAAAAATTTGTTTACCTTAGAAAAAGACCCTATTCGAATTATTAAAAACAAACAAATTTATGAAGGGCTAGAAGAAATCGCTAACTGCTGTAAATCAGTGGCTAATACATTTGAAATAATTATTATGAAGAATGCTTAACCGTCGAAAACATCCATAAGATATTTGTGGCCATCCTTATAATCTAAGGGTGGTTTTTCTTTTTTTAAAATTGAATGAATTTTAATATATCGATAATAAAATATTAAATGGGAGAAAAAATTTATTGAAATTCGATAAATATTTTCTTATAATCAATTTAATGAATTTTAGTGAGGTGCTTTTTATGAAACGAGGTTCAACACTCTTTTTAAAGACAGCTGTTTTTCTAATGGGAATTCCTGTCCTTGCTTTGTGTATATTTGGATTGCCTTGGTTAGCTAAAAATCCAATAAATCCTGATTATGACCATATCCTATACCCTATTTTAATCGGTGTGTGTGTATCTGTGATACCGTATTTCGTGGCATTATATCAGTCTTTTAAGCTTTTAAGCTACATTGACAAGAACTTAGCTTTCTCTGAATGGACTGTTAAAGCTCTAAATAAAATCAAACTCTGTGCAATGACAATCAGTGGTTTGTATGTAGTAGTTCTGCCATTTGTTTATCTCGTAGCAGATTTAGATGATGCTCCTGGTCTCATCATAATCGGAATGGTCCCTATCTTTGCTTCAATTGTAATCGCCGTATTCTCTGCTGTTCTTCAAAGACTTTTACAAGTGGCAATTGATATAAAATCGGAAAATGACTTAATCGTCTGAGGTGATGATAATGGCAATGATAATCAATATTGATGTGATGCTGGCCACAAGGAAAATGAGCGTAACAGAACTTTCAGAGTGGGTCGGGATCACGATGGCTAATCTTTCTAATTTAAAAAACGGCAAGGCAAAAGCGATTCGATTAACAACTTTAGACGCGATTTGTAAGGCTTTAGAATGTCAACCTGGGGATATTTTAGAATACCGCAGTGATGAAGACACCAAAGCCTAATGACTTAAAACAATTACGATTCTCCAAGGAGTGATTCATATTGATAAAAAATATTAGCCTTATAACTGATCAAATAAACAATTTTTCATTACAAAACATAGAGTGCATTGATAGATTCTTATTGAACTTTCAAAATAGGATGTTCGAAGGCAATTGTTTTCTCGACATAGATTTTTTTATGAAGGATAAAGAAAAACAATATATTGCCTTCTTTCGCTTCTACAACCCCAATAGTATCGATTTTGAAAGCGGGGGTATTTATCATCAATTGTCAATCGGGATTTATGATATAAGGGATAGAGGTTGGGAAGGTAAGTATTATGAAGTAATAGACTACGAGGATGATAGCTTACACTTTTATTGTACAGACATTGAAATCATATCTTTAAGAGAAACTCTATATAAAATTTAGTTCCAAATCCATTATTAAAGGAGCATAAATATGAACAACGAACCTATCATCAGCTTAAGTCATGTGACGAAACGCATTGGCCGGACCACCCTCATCGACGATCTTACATTTGACGTACCGCAAGGCGAAATTTTCGGCTTCCTTGGTCCAAATGGTGCCGGTAAAACCACCACGATCCGAATGATTGTCGGACTGATGTCGATAACCACGGGGCAGATCCTGATTAAGGGGAAAAATATCAAAACCGAATTCGAGCAAGCGATCCGCCACGTCGGCGCCATCGTGGAAAGTCCGGAAATGTATAAGTATCTGAGCGGCTACCACAACCTTATTCATTATGCCCGCATGATGCCGGGGGTAACCAAGGAACGAATTGACGAAGTGGTATCGCTAGTCAAGCTGGAAAACCGCATCCACGACAAAGTAAAAAAATACTCGCTCGGCATGCGCCAGCGGCTGGGAGTTGCCCAAGCACTGCTGCATCGCCCTTCCCTGCTGATTCTAGATGAACCGACAAACGGTCTTGACCCGGCGGGGATCCGTGAGCTGCGCGACTATTTGCGGCATTTGACCCGTACGGAAGGAATCACGGTGATTGTCTCGAGCCATCTGTTGTCCGAGATGGAGCTCATGTGCGACCGGGTTGCCATTCTCCAGCGGGGAAAACTAGTCAATATAATGCCGGTTCAGCATTTTACCAGGGAAAACGATCAAGTTCAAACGTATCGAATCCAAGCACAGCCACTGGAACAGGCATTGGCAGCGATGAGGCAGATGGACGACGTCCAGGAGGCCAAGCTCGCTCAGGAAGGAACCGTCGAGGTCACTACTGAGCGGGAGCGTATTCCGGACATTCTGGCAGATCTGATGCAGAATCAAATTCGCATCTATGGCGTCGAGATGGTTTCCCAGTCTCTAGAAGATCGATTCTTAGAAATAACGGGGGTTGAACAAATTGGTTAATCTAGTACTCAATGAAAATATGAAGATTTACTGACGGGTACGAACATGGATCCTGGTCGGACTGATGGCCGCTTTTGTGCTTTTTGTCAACATCATTGAATGGCACTCCGATGGAAAAAAGGCACAAGGCGATGGATGGCGGCAAGAACTGCAGCTGAAGAATAAGCAATGGAGCGAAATTCTTAAGGGGTCCAATCTTGGCGATGATGACCGAAAGTTCTATCAGGAGCAGATTGCCCTTAACCACTATCACTTGGAGCAGAATATTCGATCGACGGACGGCACGATGTGGGATGGCGTGAACAGTTCGGCCAATATGATGATCTTAATTACCATTTTCACCATCATCATTGTGGGAGACAGTGTGGCGGGTGAATTTTCTTCCGGTACCATCAAGCTGCTGCTCATCAGGCCTGCTAGCCGGGTTAAGTTCCTCGTCTCTAAGTATCTCTCTTTTCTGTTGTTCGGTATGTTGTTGTTACTTACTCTGTTTGTCATATCCGTCCTAGTGAACGGAATCTTATATGGATTTGGATATTTGGATCTGCCATTGGTCAGTATGAATGCGGATGGGCAAATCGTTGAAAAGAATATGGTCCTCAATCTTTGGAAAACGTATATGCTTAATGGTGTATCCACGGTCATGTACATAACCATGGCCTTTATGATCTCATCCGCCTTCCGAAGCAGTGCGATGGCGATAGGGTTTTCCATCGGCGCCTTGTTTGCAGGTAATATAGTTCTGGGGGCGTTGCATCGGTTCAATTGGAGCAAGTACCTGTTGTTCGCCAATACCGATCTCACCCAGTACCTGGCCGGACATCCCTTCCAGGAAGGAATGACCTTGTACTTTTCCATCGTCGTGCTCGCTGTCTATTTCCTTGTGTTTAATCTGATTTCCTGGCTTATTTTTACACGTAGAGACGTGGCAGCGTAAACCTACTTGCAAAGTTGAAGAATAAACATCTTTCAACATTTGATAATTGGTGTGTCCCTCCCCCATTTGGCCTGATGCGGAGGGGGGATGACCTATTATTCTTGAAATCTTACTCAAGGTTAAATAGTAGTTTTAACTACTCCCCCCTGTTTTCCCCAATGGTAGTGTCCCTATTTTCATTTTTATAATATTGAAACCATAGAAAATAACAGCAATGATAAAAATAATGAACCCCGTCATTCCTTAGGGCTGTTTTTTCCTACCCCACTACCAGCCCCAGTGATAAATACGATTTTGTATTCAAAAGTAACAATTCTGGACTTTTATAGTTATTTACCCAATCAATCAATTGTTCTATACATATGATTTATTGAAACTTTGTGGGGGGTATAAAAATGGAGATAAGCAATAATAACCCTTTAATTGGGTGGGTTGGAAGAGTTATTCAAATAAATAACCATGGGCCCAAATCTCTGTCAGGTCAATTGTTACATGTCGGGTCTGACTATTTAGTGATGAATGTTAAGCATGAAGGCATTGTATATGTGAATGTTAACCATGTCCGAAATTTCACTCTGGAAACAGAGTATGAGCAGGCAAAAATTGAAGATCCACATACTTTTTCATTCCTTACTGCAGATAACTTTACACAACTTCTGGGAAAATTAAAATATTTATTCTTGAAAATAAATCGTGGGCCAGAAAAAGTATTGGGAGTTTTATTCGAAATGAGTAATGACTGGATTACTCTTTCCAACAATGTGAAGACATTAAATGTGCTTCCTATTTTCCATATTAAATATGTTAGCATCGGTAAGCCGCACGAGAAAAAGCCGGACCCCGGCAAAAAGCCGCATGAGAAAAAGCCGGATTCCGGCAAAAAGCCGCACGTGAAAAAATCAGATTCCAGCAAAAAGCCGCACGAAAAAAAGTCGGATTCCAGCAAAAAGCAGGACGAGAAAAAGTCGGATTCTAGCCAGAGTGGGGAAAAGCCGGTTTCCAGCCAGAGCGAGGAAAAGCCGGTTTCCAGCCAGAGTGAGGAAAAGTCGGATTCCAGCCAGAGTGAGGAAAAGCCGGTTTCCAGCCAGAGTGAGGAAAAGCCGGTTTCCAGCCAGAGTGAGGAAAAGCCGGATTCCAGTCAGAATAAGCAAAAGCCGGTTTCCAGTCAGAGTGAGGAAAAGCCGGATTCCAGCCAGGGTGAGCAACTGTCGGATTCCAGTCAGAATGAGCAAAAGGCGGATTCCAGTCACAGTGAGCAAAAGCCGGATTCCAGCCAGGGTGAGCACCAGTCGGATTCCAGTCAGAGTGAGGAAAAGTCGGATTCCAGCCAGGGTGAGCACCAGTCGGATTCTAACCAGAATGAGCACCAGTCGGATAGCGAACAAGAGACAGATTCAAGTCAACAGGAGAACGAACAATAGATGAATTAAAGCATTAATCATGACCTTTACCAAGCGGATAGTAATAAAAAACTATTTGGAATCCTTATTTTGCTTTGCATGAGGATTCCTTTTTCATTCTGTTCTAGAAATATATGAAAAGAATGATAAAGTATTTCGGTAGAGTGAAATGTCACTTTACCCAATTGATGCATATTTACTAAATTCTTAATCTTAAGTACATAATCACGGCCTTTATGATCTCATCCGCCATCCGAAGCAGTGCGCTTCGATTGGAGTAATTACCTGTTGTTCGCCAACACCAATCTCACTCAGTAACTGAGCGGACGTCCTTTCCAAGATGGAATGACATTGTCGTTTTCCATCGTAGTGCTCGCTATCTATTTCCTCGTGTTCAATCTGATTTCCTGGCTTATTTTTACTCGTAGAGACGTGGCAGTTTAAACTTGTTGGCGTAGCTGACGCATTAACATCTTTTAACATTGATCATGGGTGTGGACCTCTCCTCATGCCTGATACGGAGAGGTCCACACCCATGATTCTTAAAATTTTTCTCAAGGTTAAAAACTAGTTTTCATACTCTCTCCAAGTATTCCCCATAGTGGCACTTTTTCATTTTTATAATTTTGAACCCAAAGAAAATAGCAAAAATGGGTAAAGATCATGAACCCCATCATTCCTTCCCCATTTTGAATAAAGATATCACCTTTTAGTAGTCCAGCAGGTGTAGAAGAATACATCTTTTGTAAATGTAGGGACATTGGCAGTTGAAGTTAATGAAAAGCTTTATGTAGTTGATTGCGAGGACACTATTATTTTTGAAGCAGATAAACCTGATATTTACAGAAACAATGTAAATAAGATAGTAAAGTGTTTTGTTTTAATTCACTATCCAAGTTAATCATTGTTCATGTGGACAGTAAGATGGTAATATAATCCACCCGGGCCACTAACCAAGGGTGGATTATTTTTTTGATCTTAATGACAGTATAGTTACGATTAAACTTGTAAATCCTGTTTGGGTACATCCTGATAGTGGCCTGATTTGAAGGTTTCTATATTTTAAAGAAATTATTTAATATGGGTGATTATTTAACCATTCCGCATATGTAGTAATGCCTTCATTTAGCTCTATCCTCGGACGATAGCCAAGGTCCTCTTCAGCCCTTGTGATATCAAACTTTGCGTTTTGATCGAGAACATCAATCGTACCCGGACCAATATCTATTATAGCTTGAGGGAACAATCTATTTACATAATCCACCAATTCCGCATAGCTAATTTGAGTCCCCCCTGTTATGTTATAGACACCATGACGAAGATTTGTTGCCGGTACAGTCAGGGACTGAATCGAAGCAGCCGCAACATCCGTAACGTGAACATATTGAAATCGATACTCATTTCCCTCATCTTCCACAGTTGGAACCCCATCAATTGCGTTCCGCAACAAAGTTTTCATATAGCACTGCATAAATTGCCCAGGTCCATAAATCCAGCCTGGCCGAAGTGATGGAATCTCCATGCCATATAAATCACTGTAAACGCGTGCCAGCTTTTCCGTAAAAACCTTTGTTGCTCCATATGGAGTAGTGGGATTCAACGGCACATCTTCATTGATATATCCTAAATTTTGATTGTTCCCATATGCGCATTCAGAACTAAAATTTACTACTCGTTTTACCCCGTTCAACCTGGCCGCCTCAAAAACATTAGTTGTCCCTACAGCATTAGTCATGACCGTTTGATAGGGAATGTCCCGCGAAAAATAGGGATGAGAAATGGCTGCAGTATGGATAATCCCTTGCACATCAAACTTCCGGATTGTCTCGATCAACAGCGGTAAATCAAGAAGATCTCCTTGTATATAGTTAAGATTCCTGTCATCATTATTTTCTAATGCGCGCCGGTCGTAGCTGACAACGACTTCCCCCTGTTCTCGAAGCATTCGGATTAGAGTGGTCCCTAAAAAGCCCATTCCTCCTGTCACAAGTACACTCATATTAAGCCTCCTCGTTTTGATTTCGTTTGCAGACAGCTAGCAAGCTTAAGAATTCAAAGACAATGGTTGCTGCAGTCAAGGCAGTCACTTCAGATGGATCAAGAGCTGGAAGTACTTCTACTAGGTCAAATCCAATAAAGTGTAACCCGGCAAGCTCTCGGAGCATTTGCTGCGCCTCTGCACTGGTGAACCCTGCAATTTCCGGAGTGCCGGTTCCAGGTGCATATACGGGATCAAGAAAATCGATATCAAACGTGAGAAAAACCTTTTTGTTTTCAACCCTTTGGCGAACACGCTTCATTGTTTCATCCAACCCGATGACCCGCATTTCATCGGCAGTAATGACCTCAAACCCTAGTTCTCGCGCTTCATTAATATCATTCGGATCATAAACGGTTCCACGCATCCCGATTTGAATAGAAGAAGAGGTATCGATAATTCCTTCTTCTAGAGCACGGCGAAATGGTGTTCCGTGCGTATACTTTTCGCCCCAGTATTCATCCCAGGTGTCTCCATGTGCATCAAAGTGTACTAGCGATAATGGACCATGAACGCTGGCAAGCGCACGCAATTCCGGCAAGGAGATGGAATGGTCCCCTCCAAGGACAATCGGTACGGTTCCCTCTTTGGCCCACTCCTTGACATGAGCGGTAATGTTTTGATGACTTTGCTGCGTGTTTCCAGGGATAACCATTACATCCCCACCATCGACGCCATCTAAATAATCAGAAGGACGAATCTGATGAAATACATTGGCAGGGCGTAGAAGAACGGAGCTGCGGCGAATCGCCTCTGGGCCAAATCGTGCACCGGAACGATAGCTTGCTGAAGTATCAAACGGTACACCAAGAATAACATAGTCTTTCTTTTCAATTTCTTGTTGATATGGCAATCTCATAAAGCTTCGAATTCCTGCAAACCTTGGCATAGTCATTGGATTAGGCAGTTCAAATTTTTCACTCATCACTTTCCCTCATTTCTAATATGGATACTCTTCCAATTCGATTTCTCCATTTTTCCAAGTTTCATAAATATCCTGCGGGGTACAAAACCAAACATCAGAATGAGATTTTATATAAGTAATTAGTTCATCTAACATTTTTATCCGGGAAGCCCGGCCAATAATTTCCGGATGCATCGTTAAAAGAAAGTAGCGTCCCTCTTCATACATAGCAGAAAATTCCGCCTTCCATAGCCGCAAAACCTTTTCAGGATCTTCGATAACATAGCCGGATTGAGGTACGGCAGAATAGGCAAATTGCTCCCAATCATCCAACAGCCAAGAAACTGGCAACTCCAAAAGCTTCGATTGGTCTCCTGGTACAAGATATGGCACATCATTCCCCATCAAGCTGCTATCAAACACAAACCCATGTTTATCAAGTAACTGCAAGGTTTGTTTCGTCACCTCCCATAATGGAGCCCGAAACCCCTTCGGATCCTTCCCGGTAATCCGGGACAGAATCTCCTTCGATTTTGTTAATATTTCGTTTTCTTCATCATAGGAAAGTGTATCAGTTCGTTCATGGAGATACCCGTGGCAGCCAATTTCGTGGCCTTGCTCATGGATTTGCCTGACCAGATTTTCATCCAATTCAGCTGTATAGCCTGGAATAAAGAATTGTGCTTTTAAATTGTGTTTCGCTAAAAGACGCAGAATTCTGTCCACCCCTACCCTGCGGCCATATGCCCCTGATGAAAGTAAGGATAAACGTTGATGATTTTCTTTATCGAGTATCCAAGCGGATTCCGCATCGACATCAAAACTCAAGGAAACAGCAGCTTTTTTCCCCTTTGGCCACGAAAAATTAGTCATATCCCTACAAACTCCCCTTTAATCCAATTTTCATATTTGCTTACTTTGCGTACGATGGTAGATTGATTGACTCCAAGTACTTCAGCAATCCGGTAGGTTGAACCAAATTCTTTAAAGGTTCTACGTAATAGCTCTGCTTCGACATATTCAACCGCCTGTTTCAGAGGGATAACCCGGTGGACCGTGATAGCAGATTTCGGTTTCTCCGTCTGGAGCATTTCAGGTAAATCATATTGGCAAATATTTGCGCCTCCAGAAGTAAGCACCATTCGCTCCATCAAATTTTCAAGTTCTCTTATATTACCTGGCCAAGGATAGGATAAAAACCTTTGCCGAACGAGCGGGTCGACTTGTTTGCCTAAACCATACTTCTGATTAAATTTGTTTAAATATAGGTTTATTAGATGTGGAATCTCTTCAGTACGGTGCCGGAGAGGAGGTATATGAATCGGAATAACATTCAGCCTAAAAAACAAATCCTCACGAAACTTTCCTTCCAATAATAATTTTTTTAAGTCCTTATTCGTAGCAGCTACAATCCGAATATTCGACTTACGCAATTTATCGCTGCCTACACGCCGATACTGTTGTTCCTGGATAATCTCCAACAGCTTAACTTGAATCTGCATCGGCAGCTCGCCAATTTCATCTAGAAATAGCGTCCCCTCATCCGCAGCCTCAACTAATCCTTTCTTCCCTTCCTTTCGTGCCCCTGTGAACGCTCCATATTCATAGCCGAACAATTCTGATTCAAATAAGGTTTCTGGAATGACACCACAATTGACTTGGATAAAAGGACCGTTTTTTCTAGGGCTCCATTCATGAATCAACTTCGCTATATTCGATTTTCCGACACCTGATTCACCAGTAATTAGAATGGTAGAATCCACGTGTGCTACCTTACTGATCACTTCAATGACCCCCTGCATGATTGGGGATTCTACCACCATCTGCTTATCAACACCTTTTGTCAGCTCCACTAATTCGCTACGGTAGCTAGAAAGAAGTGATTCGGTTTCTTCCAATCTTTTTTCCATTTGTTTAATTTCCGTAAGATCCCTGCAGTTAAAAATTATCCTAATTAACTTTCCTGTTTCATCCAGAACAGGATTTCCTGTCACATACAGCGTTCTTCCATCCCTAGTTGTTTGCGCAATGGATTTCCGTTGTTTATGTTTGATGATGTCAGGAGTTAACGAAGGCGAAAAATAACCCGCTCCACTAAGTTCTTGGGCTTTCCTGCCAACCATTTCATCACTATTAAGTCCGTATTGTTTTTCTCCCGCTGAATTTACCCTAAGCACAACGCCTTGGCCATCTGTTACGAAAATTTCATCAAAAGAGGAATTGAAGATGATTTCCAAATCCTCTTTCATCTCTGCTAGTTTTCTCACTTCTGAGATATCCTCTAAGTGGCAAATCCTATAGGATTCAAAGCTTGTATAAGAACACCTAAAAATTCGTCCCTTAAACCTAATAAGAGGTGGATCTTCAGCGTAGTCAAGCAATAATGACTTCAGGTCTGCAGTGGAAAAAGTTTCGCGGGCAAGCTTATTCGAGTAGATAAGCTCTCCTTTCTTTTTCCAAACCACGACAGACAAAGGTTGATTTTCTAAAATGGTCCATCCTAAATCTTCGGATAAAAGATTACTAGTTTGCATAGGTCACCTCCATCAAGCAAAATTCGATATTCATAATGCAAACTCACATTTCCCAATGTAAGTTTGCATTATGTTTGGTAATAAATGTGGCCCTGGATAGAGCCACAGAAAAGGTTAGTTAAGGCTGTATATCAGCTCCTTACTTTACATTTTGAGAAATCTTCAAATCTATGGTATTTCTTTTTCCATTTCGCTTTCCATAAAAAACCCAGAAAACACCGGTTATGATGATTCCAGCGCCCAAGTACCAAGCATTGTATAAATCATCAGGGTTAACAGGGACTGCTCCAGCAGTATAGCCAATATATCCTAAGACCCCCATGGCAAGGACGGGGAAAATAGAGGCCAACAAGGCAACCCCAATGCTTTTGTGCATAAACATAGCCCGAATAAATGAAACGAGTATAGCTAGGTATGAAAATACTAAAGTAATAGTGACTACGTCATAGTACCATTGGAGCTGGGAAAGCGGCTTAAGCCAAACAAGAATGATGGCATAAAGACAAATTAAAATGTTAACCAACCAAGGCACCTTTCTTTTGTTAATAGTGCTGAACACATTCGGCAGGTGACCTTCGATACTCATCCGATAGGCTGCACGAGAACCGGACGTTAGTGAGATCTGTAAACCTGCACAGGCAGAAGTTATGACAACAAAGAGTGCAACCCAACTTAGGGCTGGCGGCAGATACACATTTGCAACAGCAGCAATCGGTCCTCCATCCCCGCTTTCAACAATAGAGGCTAATTTTTCAACCGGAATAGCGTACTGCCAACCGATCGCAGCAATGCTATAGATAATAAAGGCGGAGGTAACGACTAAGATGATGGAGCGCTGAACGGTACGAACAGGAACTTTGGCTTCTTCGATAAGATTAATAGATGAGTCAAAATTCGCTAACATCCAAACTCCAAAAAGAACTGCAGGACCTAATACAGACCAGCCGCCGGCTTCTTTGATGGAATAAAGAGAAGAGAAAGATAGATGTTCTACTTGTGGATTAAGAATTCCGCAAAGACCAAGACCCGCGACAACGAGAATTTCAAAAATCAAGAAGGTTCCTGCTACCTTCGCGGTAATATCGATGCCACGAAGACAAACGAGAAGAAATACAAGAATTAACACAGTTCCAATCAGCTTTGCAGCAAAAACTCCTTGCAAACCAGGAATTAGGGCTTGGATATACTCCGTTCCAATTACTGCAGTCATGGGCGTAACCGTTGCACAACAGATGACGTAGGACCATCCTAATATGGTTGCAGCATGAGGATGGATAAACTTCTCTGAAAAGGTAAAGACGCCTGCCGCAGAGGGAGCTTGGCGGGTGAGGTACACCATGCTCAAAGCCAAGACAAGCATAGGGAAAAAATAAGCAATGAGAATGGCTAGAGGTGATGCCTTCCCTGAAATAGAATAAAGAATCGACATGGACGATGCCGCAACCCAGGCCGGGGCATTAAATCCAAGGGCCGCCATAACGACGCCAAACGTATTGAGTCTTCCTTTATTCAGAGTGGTAGGAAGCTCCTTTATGGCTCCCTCCCTGTCATAGCCAATAAATTTAGAAAATCCCATAAAATTACCCCTTTCAGCTCCATATTAAAAACTGGTTACATCGCTATTGTTCAATGAAAAAATCATTCTCTTAAATGGGGTTATATTTTGTATTGAATATTTATTCCTTTTGTAGATGGTAATAGCTTTATAGCAACCAAGCTAATGCTTATCCAATCATAACTCCTCCTCCATTTACTCCAACAATCTGGCCTGTCATAAAAAGGGCTTCGTCTGAAGCGAGAAATAGGATGACATTTGCAATTTCACTCGGTTCGGCAAGTCTTTTGAGAGGATATTTAGCCGCCTCTTCGATCGCATATTCCGGGCCCAATCTTTCTACCAACGGTGTCATAGTTCCTCCAGGGGCTACAGAATTCACCAGCACTCCCTTAGGTCCCCATTCTCTTGCCAACGCTTTGGTAAAGGCAATGATACCGCCTTTGGCCGCACTGTAATGGGCTAACCGTTCACAGCCCAATTGGCCAAGATCCGAAGAGATATTGATAATTTTTCCTGATTCTTGATGAAGCATCAGCTTTCCAGCTTCTCGGGAACAATAGAAGGTGCCATAAAGATGGACTTTTATCATGGCATCCCAGTCACTATCGGTTATCTCCTCCATCGAAACCTCTTGTAAAACTCCGGCGTTGTTCACAAGAATATCAAGATTCTCTATATCTTTGAACATATCCTTTACCTGCTCGGGATTAGAAATATCCCCTAGCTTTAACTCAACCTGTACCCCTTCATTTATCAGTTCTTCTTTAATCTTTTGAACATTTTGCTGAGTGGGCAGATCATTAAGGTAGACCTTTGCTCCTTCCCTTGCAAATGCCAGGGCTGTTTCTTTTCCTATCCCACTACCAGCCCCAGTGATAAATACGCTCTTGTTTTCAAATCGTCTCATCGTTTAAGCCACCCTCCATTAAAGCGTTTACATTATTTTGTTGCAAGAAGCATGCCAAACTGTCGCCTGTTACATAATCAAGGCTTTTTTGCAGTAAAAATATATTAGTTAATGCAAAATTGCATCGCTCTCAATTAACAGAATAAAATTAATTATCAGTAAACTAAATCTAAAATAGCGATTTTAAGTATTTTTCCCAACAATGCAATAGCGCATTGGTTACTGCAATATCGCATTAATAACTTGCTAGTTTTTGTAAACTTGGAAAATATGTTATTTACTGATAATAGTAAAGTTTAAAAGTGATATAGGCAAGCGTAATTACAGAATTTTTAGAATAATACATTTATAATATCTTTCCAATAAGTGAAGTGTTCTTGGTATTTTTGTATGATGATCTTAGAAATCTTCAATTTCGGATGCATAACCAGTGGAACTGACGTAACATTTGATGGAAACTGTTGTTCTTAATTGAGATTAATAGCAGAAAAATAAAGGAGAACACATTTACTTTGAACTGCACCCCGTCAA
>NZ_JBITPF010000052.1:0-31745 GCF_050468025.1 Neobacillus sp. NRS-1170
AGTTAAGTGTAGCCGATTCAGTCAGCGAAGATAGTGAAGTCAGAAGTAGTTCCTTCGACTTTGTACAACTCAACAACCACATTCTCATTCTCACTTAGGTAATTATCCACGAAGTCGTCCATATCTGGCATTAAAGCACCAAGAACACTGTCAGTGTTTCCACCTTTGTAAAGTGGAGAGAAAACAAGTAAGCTGTTTGACTCCTCATTGTAGAACTTCTCTTTCTTAGCACCAGTACCAACTTTATAAAATACTTTTCCCCCAAATTGTAATGCTTTTTTCATAAATAAATTCCTCCTCGTTTTACGTCCAGTGGACGAATATGGTTTTTACACTTAGTCCAACGGAGTCATTCTCTTCTTGTGACAAATAACTTTTAAAGTTTTAAAACTACATTTCTCCGTCTAACCATTTTTGAAGTAATGTCCTCATTCTCTTTGACGGAATATAAATTTCGATTGGTTTACCTTCACGGATACGAGAACGGAATATCCATTGAAGCATATCGGATAAAGCAAGCATATCCTCGTCAATGACAATACCTCTTTGAGCGAAAAATTCAGCGTCACTAGGATTAACAAAGCGATTTACACAGAAAGCAAGTACAGACTTATGTTTGTAACGGTTCGTTGCTCGTGTTGAGAATGGAACGTAACAATGCTTACCTGACTTGTCTGGTTTCTTCTTTTTTACAGTCCCTTTAGAGAAACCATTACTTTTCAATGCACCATTGTAATCGACAAAGGTAGTCCAAAGTATTTCGTCAGACTTTGCTCCTTGTAAGTTCCTCAAGTAATTGTACAGAGCGTCCTTCAATTTCTTTAGACGGACAGGAGAACTTTTCTTGTACCAACCCATTGAGAGTGAGAAGTCCTTTTCACCAATGTCGTTTAAATCACCTTCGTAGATATTTATAAGGTCTTTGTACTTACTTTTGTCCTCTTGGAAGTAATCCACAAGCTTGTAACGTCCATTCTGTTGTCCGTCTAGGACGACGTACTCTTGGATAACAGACTTCTTTTCATATTGGACTCCATGATAGTCGTAGTAATACTTTTGAAGCTGTCCCTCAAACATGTAAGTTAGGATAAAGGTTTGCTCGAACATGTCAAAAATACTTGCTGGGAAGTTCCAGAAGAAAGTTGTCTTATTAGAACGATATAAGTTACCAGCCAGAGCATAATACTTAATAGTATCATAGCCTGATTGATGGTCTTCACCAGCTATCCACTTAACTTGCCCGTCCTCGTGAATATGAATCAAGTTACTATCCAACATAACTTCAATATCATTCTTCTTGAGCTTGACTTGACTTATAGGACTCATTACCTCGTCCATGATAAGTACATAATTTTCATATTGAAGCAGTTCTTTCACTTCCTCGTCAGCCATAGCGAACAGAGCATGTGAAGTACATATATCTGCTCCGTCCTTTAAGAGCTTCTTCAATGACTCTAGCTTACGTCCTTCACCGTGTTTAACGTCCGGTTCTTTGAATTTACGAGTAGGTACAGCTTCAATAACACGGTCAATCTCGTCAAGAAAAGGAGTCACGAATATAAACTTTGTGGAAGCTGGTGCTTCATTTATTAGCTGGATAGCATATGAAGTCTTCCCTGTTCCCATTAATGCGTCTATTACTGTAACTTTCATTATCAATTCTCCTTTCAATTAATCTTGGTAATTAGTCCAACGAGAGAACATTTATAGCGTGACACTTTGTTAGCAACTAAAACTTGCTAAAATTCCCTGAAAACCCAGTCGTATCAAGGGTTTTAGCCATTTTCCCCTAAAGTCAAAAAATAGTATAAATATTGAATCGTGTATTAAGGCTCCCAAAGGGAGCAGGGAGCTTTGCTCCCTCTTACTCAATGACAACCGTTTCCGTGACTTTATCAATCTTCTTTTCGTACTCGTAACTGTACCCACATTCGTCACACTCAATTTTTGTAATTCCTTGAGGTAACTTGTCTTTGAAGTCAATGACTAATTCAATGTTCATTTCCATGTTGTTGTGCGAGTAACAAAATTTACAAATATCCATTGCCTCAACCTCCTTTCCAATGACTCCAACGACCTTTCTTGTCATTTGTGACCAAATAAAAAAACCTAGCTCGTTAGGAACTAGGTCTTTTGAAAAGCTATTAATTTAGATTTGGTTAGTACGATCGTAAAATAATTATTCACTTACTTTTTTATTTATTGTCGTACATGACATGAAAAAATGACCAACACACATTCAAGAGAATCCTTATGTACACTGTGATTGTGAACATTTTAGTGAGAATGAGAAGTACACAAAATGTCAGATTTTAGACAAAAAAGCAGCTAACAACTTTATTTACATGTAAACACTGGAATTATTCATGAACGTGCTTACTAACCATTGTCAGCTTAGGGATTGTGTATATTAATAGACTTTGCTTAAGGAACATTTACTTGACAAATTGTATACATTCTGTCCTAAAAAGCTCAATTATTCCGCTGCTACCTACTTACGGACACAGCTTAAAAAAATTGCTATGTTCATTGAACCAATGACTTAGGCAAAAAAATAAGGTCAACCAATGTGGTTAACCTTTTTCAGAAAGTTCTTTCAGCATTCTATTAAGTTCTTCTTCACTGACTCCTGTCGCTTCAGTGATAAATTCCATTGACCAACCCCAGTCATATAACTCCAATGCACTTGGAAAGTCTTCTGGATTTACCTCTATCTTTCCTCTGTCTGTCTCAAGATCAGTTTTTGTTCTTTCCACTTCAGCGATAACTCCAATCATTTTGAACATTACCTTTCCATCTGGAGTTGTTGTGTCTATTGAGTCACAAATGCTCACCAGATTGACTCCAATCTCCTCTAGTTTCTTACTAATATCAATTAAGTGTTTGACATTACTTGCAAGTCTATCGAGCTTGTAAACAATGAGTGTGTCCTCAGAGCATAAAAAGTCAAGACAACAATCTAGTACTGGAAAGTCTTTCTTTGCTCCAGACTTTTTCTCAGTAAAGACTCTTTCAACTCCAGCTTTCTCCAGTGCGTCTAACTGTAAGTCCAAGTTCTTTTCCTTTGTTGAACAACGAGCATACCCAATTTTCATTCAAAGCCCTCCATTCCTTGTTGACTAATTGGTATTGTTAACGGTTAATAAGGTATATGCCTGACACTTTGATTTAAGATCATAGTACGATAACGAAAATGGTGTTATTCCCTTCCTCAATAAAAATTCAATTGCACAAAAAAGAAGCTCAACCTTGAGGTTAGCTCCGTTCTTTTGCTTCTCGATATAATGTAGCTTTGCTAATCTTTGTAATTTCACAAATTTCCTTAACGGTCATTCCGTTGTTGTCACGGTCATTAAACAGTTCCAGAGCATGTTGAAGTCCTTTATTCTTCTCTGTGTACTTCTTAGGTCTTCCCTTATAAACTCCTCTTTCCTTTGCAAGCGCAATACCTTCACGTTGCCTCATTTTGATTAGTTTTCTTTCCAGCTGATTAACTCCAGCCATTACTGTAAGCAAGAACTCAGAATAAGGATTGTCGTCTGAAGTGTTTAGCCAAGTGTCTTTTATACTCTGTAAGCCAGCTCCTTTGTCCTTAATAATCTGGACGAGATTGAAAAGGTCTTGAGTGCTTCTTGTTATCCTAGTGAGGTCTGTGACAATGACTGTATCTCCTTCTTGGAGGTTTTCAAGCATATCGTTTAATTGAGGTCTATTGTCGGTATGTTCACCGCTCAGCTTCTCCTCATATATTTTCTCACAACCAAACTCTTTAAGTTGTGTTAGTTGTCTCGCAAGGTTCTGTTCTTTAGAGCTTACTCTTGCGTAACCGTACACAGTCATTGTTCATTTCCCCTCTCTAATTTTGATACATTTAATTGAGACGTTGTTAAGTCAATAATATCAACAACAAGAAAATGTTTCAATAGGGTAAACCCATATGAAACACAACTAGGTAAACGATACACTGGAAACAGTGTGACAATGAGCTATGCTGTAAGCTTTACATTGGCTTACTGTTGAACGATAACAGTTAGATTAACGTTGTTGGTCTTCTGTTTAAATAGGTTCAAATACAAGCAATGAGAGACTCCAGTGTGCTGGTATGAGGACTTGAGCTGATTGGAATGATACTCGTTATTTTGATTGAAGTTGACAGTGTGAAACTGTTTAACATTTACCCCTTGAACACCCCTTTGGGTCTCTCTATCTCTACAACTGGGTATTAGAGTTACTGTACAAAATTTTTAGAATTCAAGTCAGCTAGACCCTCCACCACCACCCCCTGTTCCCCCTCTCTACTCTTGGTTCTGGTTCTGAAAACTTACGTAACAAAATTTGAACTTGAAGACATACAATACGGGTGGAACAGGGTCTCTCTGTCCCTACAACAGAGTCCTACAATTCCCGAGAATTACCTATAATTATGTAGATAATGGGCAATCAGGACTTACTCCCAGACATGAACTTGTGCATATATATCTAAAGTAATATATTTTATAGAATTGAGGAGTGTATCAAGTGAACGAACAATTAAACAATGGGGCGTATCAACGCCAGGCATCATCGACATATGGACATAACACAGGAGGAACACCATATGGTGCGTATGATCAATCAACTTATGGTTATCCAACTTACGGTTATCAACCTTATGGTTATCAACCATATAACTATTCCGGCGAACAGATAGAACATAATCGGGTACCGGCAAAGGCGACACCTGCCCGTAGTTTGGTTACTCCAACTGACCATATCTTAATGTTAATTGACCATCAACCACAAATGGCCTTTGCAGTCAAATCACATAGTGTTGCCGAGTTGCGTAACAATGTTACCGGACTAGCAAAAGCTGGCAAGTTATTTAAAGTTCCTACCATTTTGACTACCGTCTCCGCTGCAACTTTTAGTGGAAAAATCTTTACAGAGATTCAAGCTGTCTTTCCTGACCAAAAACCAATCGATCGCACGACGATGAACCCATGGGAAGATCAGAAAGTAATAAATGCAGTCAATTCGTACGGTAAACGAAGAATCGTCATGGCTGGTCTTTGGACCGAGGTGTGTTTGGTTGACCCGGTTCTTTCTGCAATCGAGCAAGGGTATCAAGTGTATTTTATTGCTGATGCTTCAGGCGGAGTAAGTGTAGAGGCCCATGAAAGGGCGGTTGAACGTATGCTCCAAGCAGGTGCAATTCCAATGACTTGGCTGCAATATATGTTAGAGCTACAGCGTGATTGGGCACGTAAGGAAACCTACAATGGAGTACTGCAAATTGCGATGGAACACGGTGGTGCTTACGGTCTAGGAGTAAGATACGCTGGTGAAATGTTTGGGTCCCATGAAGGATAGGAGAATTACCTCCAGGACCCTTATATCTAACTTTTTAAACTGACAGCATAATACTTGGTCTATTTGAATAGTTTAGGAAAGACCGACCTACTAAGGAAGTCATTCTTTATCTTACTAAAAAGTAAAATGAGGAATGATTCCTTTTTTTATTTACTCTCACCGAAGTAAAGAATTTGTAAAAATAACCGAAGTAAAGTTTTTGACTTCTCACTGACAACTTTCATTAAGACCGGAGTAAGAAAAACATAGGTCTCGCTGACAAAAACTTTACAGTATAAAGAACTAAATAGAATAATAAAGAACTAAATAGAATTTGTCGCTTCGCTCCCTTTTAATTCAAAATATCAATATTATATTTAATTATTCAAAGTTAGATAAGGTAATAAACAGGTATAACCACGCTGATTACTTTGAGTATAAAACTGTTAATATTTTTTGACTCCCTCAATATTGAATTGAATTAAACCGTGTCCTTGTTGGGTTATTTGAATCACAAAAAAAAGAACTGTCTCAAACAGTCCCAATGGTTCGCTTTTTTGGATAATTCTCAATGTGATACCTTAGAGCTTCCTTTGAAGGGTACCAATTTTTATTTTTTGGTAACATAATCTTATTTCCGTTAAAGCTTTGGTAATAATCTGAAATTACCTTACATGATACTGAAACAGTATAGTCCTCATTTATTTGAATTAAGACTTTATCGAATAAACGGTGAATGTCTACTCTTAGTAGTATTCCATTTTGATAATGGTCGCTTCCTTCATTTACAAAATCTTGAATGTGACAAGCTTCCAAAACCGCTTCAGTTGTTTCACCTGTAATTGAACAAGTTCCGTCATATGCTTCTAAAATCATTTTCTTAAATTTTACAGCAGTTTTCCTTTTCTTTTGCTCAAATATGTCTTTTTCAACATTTGTTACGTCTAATAACTTAAAAGAAGAAGCTAAGTAATCTCCATATCCAAAAATCTATTTGATATTAGTTTCCTTTCAGCTCGTTTAGTTTCATCTTTTGCTTTTTTCTTTATATTTCTAATAATGTACTCATTATTACAATAAGGCTCGTAAAGAATACCATTGTTAGTTTCCACTACACCATTATTAAAATAACGAACATTATTTTTCATGGACTCCTCTAATAAATACATACATTCGTTAGAAATCTTCAGTTTTCGCTGTCCGTTTATATCACAATTCAATTCTAAAATATTTGTTTCTTTATGAAAATCGGACTTTTTTAAATTAAGTAGCTCACTCCCATTTTCTCCATATACTCCTTCAAAAAGCAACCTTAATAAAAGCCTATCTTGTACATTGTACAATTGTGAAATATATTTATTTAAAGTTTCCTCTGAAAATCTCAATCTCTTATTATTTGTAAAATCCTCAAAATGGTGAGGAGATACTGTGACCAAAACATTATTTTGAATTTTCCCTTGTTCTACACAATATCTAAGATAATAATTAATTGCGTTGTATGTATTCACAACATTTACTAAGTTTAAAACCGAAAACAAGTTTTCTATTTCTTCAAGGCTAAATTTATATAAATCTTTGTTCAACTTTTCCTCTATACTGTAACTCTTACGGAATAACGCAAACAACTTGGCTTTATAACTTACTCCTTTGTATTCAATAAATTGTTCCTTAACGGTGGGATTGTATATTGGTTTCCGTCTACCCTTTTTATCAAATAAGACATTCGTCATATAAAAAAATCTCCTCCTTTTTTCCTAAGATTACCATAATTTCATTTTAATCTTATTTCCATTTACGTGGAAGTATTTTATTAAAACAAAAAGAGAGAAACCTGTTACAGCTTCTCTCTTACTAATTCCGTGATTTCCTCACCGTTACAAATGACCTTAAGCAATTCCAAAGTCCGTGACGACTCCTTCTTAATTTGCTTCCAGAATGAAAGAGCAACGTCTCTCTGGTTCTTCCCTTCAGTGGAAATTCTCCAGCTTGAAGGACTTTCTGGTCAAACTCAAGTGAAGAATAATAAATTTCAATAACTACTGTCCTCATAAAATTCTCCTGTCGATTTTCTGCTTTCATTGTACTTCCTAACTTCTAGTAAGTCACTCAATTCAGTTAGGTTGAGAGCTTCCATGATAGTCAATAAATGATTCTTGTTATATGCTCCTCTGGTGTCATTAACAAGTTCGGAAATTGTTGCTTCTCTTAGTCCAGTCATTTGAGCAAGTTCCTTCTGTTGAAGACCTTTACGTTCTAACAGTTCCTTCAACTTGAATTTGAAGTAAAGTTCCATTGGTAATCTCCTCTCATTTTGAATTACTTCTTTTCGTAATCAATATATGCCGAGGAGGACTTGTTTCAATACAAAAGAAAAGACCTCCATTATTGAAGGTCTCCAGTTACTATTTAGGTGAATTAATCCAATAAAAATTATTGAAGGCTCCAACAGCTGTCATTGATTCTCCTTTATCTTCAAACTTGGTCTTGTATATCGAGAACAGAACATAGTTCTGTTTGGAAGTAAACGTATTGACTAAAGGAGAGGTAAACATTCCTATAAATGGGTGTCCCTCACTCGTTATTTCATCTTTAACAAATGAAACGTAATCAGCTTTGGTTGGATTTGAAGCAAAAGCGAATAAGCAGACTACAAGGATTGCTGTTGCAATGAAGTAGCGTTTTCTCATAATGTTCCACCTTCTATTTTTATTAGTTCGACAACAGAATACCCTTGCGAAAATAGTTTTATTCAAAAAGAAAAAGCTATCCATAATGGAAAGCTCAACCAGTTTTTCTTTCTTTATTGACCAAGTAGGTTTCTAACAAGTAGATACAAAGTGTTCCACTAAGGTTGATTGAAAATTTTGCGTGTCGTTCACTTGGTCTATAATACACTTTTCCTTTGCCGTGAGAGTCACCATAGGCATTTCTCAATGCCCCAAGACCAGTTACTACTCCATTTATTGAACCAAGAATCTGCTTAAATATTTCTGTTCCGTGTTGGTCTGGAGATAAGTTAAGCAATTGAGCTACCTTCTTATATAATTGACTCAAGTTGTCAGTATCCTTATAAGTTTCACCAATGTCGTCAAGAATCCATTTTAACGTGCTTTCGACCATAGCTCTCGCAGCTGTGATTGCGTCTTCTGGATCAGTCTTTGCTTGGTTCAATGCTCTATTCCAGTCTGTTTCAACGTGTTCGATATTGTACACTTCAGTGAATTTTTCAATTTCCTTTGGTATGTATGTGGTGTTCTCATATTGAACTTTTCCATTCACAAACGAATAACCGTCACGTTCCAACAATTTGATAAATTGCTTCCAAATAGTATCTTTTAGAAAATACTCGTTCTCCTCAAATTCAGTGTATAACATTTCGACTACATTAAATAGTTTCCTTAAGTCGTTTGGATTATCTAAGTTTAATGAGGAAACATATGAATCTGCAAGAGACCTTCTTTGACCACTTAAAGAGGAAACATGAGCTTCAGCTTCAAATATGTTTTCGCATTCAAATAACTTTTGAATCCTTGCAAGTGACGTATAACCAGAAAGTAAGTCGTAAAAAGTATAGATTGTCCGTTTACTAAGCATAGATTGATTGTACCTCCACCTAATCGTTATTCCTCGTCAAAATAACTAAAATCAATTTTTTTTACAACAAACTTCTCTTTGACGTTTACACCTATATCATAGTCAATCATTAGCTTTGCAAGGGCCTCTCCGTCAATTAGTACAATCTTCTTACTTTGTAATCTTTCAGCGTATTCAATTGCACCTTTTGTAAAATGGGAAGTTGTTATAAACACTCCCTTCTTTGCACCCATGTCGTCCAAAGCTCCAGAAAAACTTTGAACCAACTCTCTACCTATGGAATTGTCCCAACGTTTGGCTTGAAGATAAATGTTATCTAAACCCAACTTGTCTTCTTTAATTATACCGTCAATTCCACCGTCATTTGTTTTACCTGTTATACGACCGTCACCGTAACCCATTGCCATTAAAAGTTCAACGATTATGTGTTCAAGCTTCTTCCAGTGTGCCTTTTTAACTTGTTGAATAATGGACTTCGCTAAGTCTTTCCTAAGCTCGTCAAATTTGTCTTCCATTACTTCAAATGGGTCAATTACTTCTTCCATGTCTTCAATTTCATCTTGAATTTCATGTTGTTTGTCATTGAGTAAGGATAAACCGTTTTGTGTTATTTGGTAGGTTGATTGACTTACTTCTTCTATGTAATTTGACTTCTTTAAACTGTACCTTACTTGTCTTATCCTTGTAATAAAAATAGAGTCTTTACCGTTTTCGTAAGAACGTGTTCTTTGTTCTTCTGTAAGGTTAAAAACCTTTGTTAATTCGTCAGTTATGTAAGTTGAAGTATAAGTTTTACCGTCACTTATCACCTTTAAAAATGGAATCATTATTTCTCTTGATAAAGGTAAATCACTTGAGTTGGAATTTACGTTTTTAAAGATACTACTAAACTCCGTAATATCTTTTGGAATACCTTTTTCTTTAATAATTTCAAGAATGTCTTTTTGAGTTAGACCGTTCTCACTAAGCTGCTTTATTATTTTTAAAACTTTGACTGAATTATCATTGTATAGAATTGTATCCCCTTTTTTTGTATGTGGAATGTAATCTTTAAAAAAGTTAATCCAGCGTCTGCCACCGCTTTCTGACCAACCCACTGCTTCTGACAATTTTGTCTTTGTAATTAAGCCCACCGTTCTCAACTCCCTAAAATCTTCCTATTACAATAATACCATAGGTTACTTACCAGAAATGCTTTATTAAAACAAAAAGGCTCCCTTATAAGAGAGCTTGTCTTGTGATTTATTTGTAAAAAAGTTATAATGAACGAGAAAATTTAATGATACGGTTTATATGAACGAGGGACTTCACAGTGAACGTTGGCTGTCCTCGACTTTGTGAATGAATAGTTCAAACACTTGATATGATTGAGATTCCCCATGTTTAGGTCGAGGTTGCTAATCCTTGCAACAGTTTCCTAAACTGTAGGTCGGAGGTTCGAATCCTCTTTGGGACGTCAAAAATCCTTGATTCATATCAAGGATTTTTATTTTTGTTAAAGTATGCCAATAACAATTGCCGAAAATGAATTGAAGACTTTAATGGATAGTATGCTGTTTTGCTATAGTAAAATTAGCAGCTGTTTTGCTGTTTAGAACTCCCCATGATTTCCATACGAACAAAAGGGGCCAGCAAATTACTGGCCCCTTTCATACTATTAAGACGCTTTATTTTTGTTATAAATATCAAACGCGACAGCCGCTAATAAAACAAGTCCTTTAATGGCCTGCTGCCAGTCGATTCCTAGACCAATTAATGACATACCATTATTCATGATTCCCATTACAAGACCACCGATAATGGCTCCAGGGACGGTACCGATACCACCGTAAGCAGAAGCTCCGCCAATGAAACAGGCGGCAATCGCATCGAGCTCAAATAGGTTCCCTGCTTTAGGGGTTGCAGCGTTTAGACGGGCAGCAAAGATTAATCCGGATAAGGCTGAAAGAGCACCCATGTTGACAAATACCCAGAATGTCATTTTTTTCGTTTTTACACCAGAAAGAAGTGCTGCCTTTTCATTTCCCCCAATGGCATAGATATGACGCCCCACCACTGTTTTTCTCATAACAAATGTGTAGGCAAGAATTAAAATCGCTAACGTAATTAAAATATTAGGAATACCGTTATAGGTAGAAAGTACATAGGAAAATACATTGATAATTCCAACCAAAACAACTATTTTTCCAACGAATACACTTGTTGGAGGTACATCAAATTGATATTTCAGCTGAACTCTTCTATTTTTCAACTCGGAAAAAATGAGAATAATAGATAACAGGATTCCAATAACGATGGTTAAAAGATGGATGGATCCACCCCCAAACAGGTCAGGAATGAAACCTGAACTCATCCCTTGGAAAGACTTTGGATACGGAGCAATCGATTGCCCTTTCAATACAATCATCGTCAACCCTCTGAACAAAAGCATCCCCGCAAGTGTAACAATGAAAGCGGGGATTTTCATATAGGCAACCCAGAAACCCTGCCAAGCTCCAATAATAGCACCAATCAATAAGGAAATAATGATGGCCATGAAGGTCGACATATGATGCTGCACAATTAAAATACCTGAAATCGCCCCGACAAAAGCGGCAATGGAACCTACGGAAAGATCAATATGTCCCGTAATGATCACAAGCACCATACCAATTGCCAAAACTAAAATATAACTGTTTTGAAGAATTAAGTTTGTAATATTTAAAGGCTTTAATAAAATACCCTCCGTTAAAATTTGAAAGAGCAGCATAATAAATATTAAAGCAATAATCATGCTATATTGCCTCATATTTTTTTTAGCCATGCTTGTCATGCTAAATTGCTTCTTATTCTTTTTAGCCAGGCTTGCTAATGTTTGCATGTCCTTTACCCCCTAGTCTTTGTCATATATTGCATTAAGTTTTCTTGATTAGCATTTTTTCGGTTAACTTCACCCGTCATTCTGCCTTCACTCATCACATAGATACGGTCACAAATGCCCAAGATTTCCGGGAGCTCAGAGGAAATGACTAATATCCCTTTTCCTTCATCCGCCAGTTGATTAATAATCGTATAAATATCAAATTTCGCCCCTACATCAATACCACGGGTAGGTTCGTCCAGAATTAATATTTCAGGACTGGAAAAAATCCATTTACTTAATACAACCTTTTGCTGGTTGCCGCCACTTAAATTGCCGGCCTCCTGCCAAATACTCGGTGTTTTTATTTTTAACTTTTCGCGGAATTTTTCAGATTCGATGATTTCTTGGTTTTCATTGATCACATTATTTTTAGAGATTTTAAATAAGCTTGGAAGAGTGATATTTTTTCTAATATCGTCCATTAAAATCAGACCATTTCCTTTGCGGTCTTCCGATACATAGGCCAAACCATTTTTGATTGCCTGATTGACACTATTAAAATGAACTTCTTTACCCTTCATGTAGATTTGTCCGCTTATCTTCTGACCGTAGGTTTTACCAAAAATACTCATAGCCAATTCCGTTCTTCCCGCACCCATTAAACCAGCTATACCAACAATCTCACCCTTTTTAATCGTAAAATTGATATTATCAAGGATTTTACGGTCACTATGCATGGGGTGATACGCATTCCAATTCTTCACTTCGAAAATGACTTCTCCTATTTTCGGCGCTCTTTTTGGATAGCGATTGGTTAAATCTCGGCCAACCATCCCTTTGATAATACGTTCTTCTGTAATGCCGCCGCCATGGACATCCAATGTTTCAATGGTTTGGCCATCACGAAGAATGGTAATCGAATCAGCCACTTTTAAAATTTCATTTAATTTATGTGAAATAATGATAGCGGTAATGCCTTGTTTCTTTAATTCAAGTAATAGATTCAACAGGTTTTCACTATCATCTTCATTTAATGCCGCAGTCGGTTCATCTAAAATAAGTAATTTTACCCGCTTGGATAAGGCTTTCGCAATTTCCACTAATTGTTGTTTCCCCACTCCTATATTCGTGATTAAGGTATGTGGATTTTCAGTCAATCCAACTTTTGTTAATAATTCTTTTGTCTTTATCGTGGTTTCATTCCAGTTGATGATGCCGTTTGTAGCCTGTTCATTCCCAAGAAAAATATTTTCTGCTATCGATAAATCCGGAATTAATGCCAGCTCTTGATGAATAATAACAATCCCTAAATCTTCACTATCTTTAATCCCTTTAAATTCACATGTTTTTTCTTCAAAAAGAATATCGCCGTTATAAGTTCCAAACGGATAAACGCCGCTTAGTACCTTCATCAAAGTAGATTTCCCGGCACCATTTTCACCCATCAGTGCATGGATTTCTCCTTTTTTCACTTTCAAATTAACATTCTCAAGTGCCTTAACGCCCGGAAATTCTTTTGTGATACTTTTCATTTCCAATATAATCTCCGACATTGTAACACCACACCTTCATAATGGTATAAATAATTTAGTGGTGCTTTATCAAACACCACTAAATCACTTTTGTTTCTAAAATTCTCTATTTAAGTTCTTTTTCTGTATAATATCCACTGTCTACTAAAGTAGATTTATAGTTTTCGATATCAACAGATACAGGCTCTAGCAGGTAGGAAGGAACAACTTTAACTCCATTGTCATAGGTTTTTGTGTCATTTACTTCCGCTTTTTTACCTTTTAATACGGCATCTGCCATTTCAACGGCTTTTTTCGCTAGTTCACGAGTATCTTTGAATACCGTTTGGGTTTGTTCACCAGCAATAATGGATTTAACGGATGCTAATTCAGCATCTTGGCCCGTAATGATTGGAAGTGGTTGACTTGCTGATCCGTATCCTACGCCTTTAAGTGAAGAGATAATACCGATACTAATACCATCATATGGTGATAAAACTGCGTCAACTCGATCAGAAGCATATTTTGCACTTAATAGGTTATCCATTCTTGCTTGAGCAGTTGCCCCATCCCATCTTAATGTTGCTGCTTGTTCGAATTTGGTCTGGCCGCTCTTTACTACTAATTTACCTGACTCGATATATGGTTTTAATACTGACATAGCACCATCAAAGAAGAAGTAGGCATTATTATCATCTGGAGAACCCGCAAATAATTCGATGTTGAATGGTCCTTTACCATCATTTAATCCTAATTTTTCTTCGATATAAGTTCCTTGCTGCACGCCTACTTTAAAGTTATCAAAAGTTGCATAATAGCTTACATATTTTGAGTTTTTGATTAAACGGTCATAAGCAATAACTTTAATTCCCTGATCGTTCGCTTTTGCTAATACATCTGTTAATGCTTCACCATCGATTGAAGCAATAACCAAAACATTAACACCTTTGGTAATCATATTTTCAATTTGAGAAACTTGGTTTTCAACTACATCTTCCGCATATTGCAAATCTGTTTTGTAGCCCAAAGCTTTAAATTCTTTTACCATGTTTTCGCCGTCATGCACCCATCTTTCAGAGGATTTTGTCGGCATCGCGATACCTACAAACCCTTTATCTCCTCCTCCGGAAGTTTTATCACTTCCGCATGCTGCTAAAACGAAAATCATGGTTAACATAAGGAATACTGCTAACGCTTTCTTCATTGTTATTCCCCTTTCATTTTGGTTGAATTTTCAGGAGCAGGATTGTAAGCCCTTTCTCTAGAAACATAATAGCAATTTGCACTAAAACTCGTCTTTTTAAAAAATTAACAATTTTTATAATAATTTAACTTTTTTTAAAACGCTTTCATTATTTGTGGATGACAAAACAAAAAAAGGTGAAGGGCTGCTAATCGCAGACCTTCACCTTTTTAATGCAATCATTTTTGGTCACAATGTTTTTTCATCAAGCAGTTGTACTGCTCCTTTTCGGTACTGATTAGGTGAAACACCGACAGCTTTTTTAAATGCCGTACTAAAATAATGCTGAGATTCATACCCAACTTGTTCTGCAATCTCATACACTTGCAACTGGCTGGAATTCAATAGTTTAATGGCTTTTTTCATCCTCATTTCGGTAACCAAACTTACAAAGGTGGTTCCAAGCCCTTGTTTGATCATCCTGCTCAAATAGACTTGGGACACTTGTAATTGCTGCGCGATCAATTCTAATGTTATATCTGGGTTCGTATACTGCTCTCGAATAATATTTTTGGCGCGTCTCGCAATGGGAGAAACCTGGTATTCTTCATACAGCCTCTTTTTACAATCCATATAGACAGCAGGAATCGCATCATAATCACCGGTAATCAATTCTGAGAATAGAACGGGAGACACTTGTAAATAAGATTGGATGCTCCTTTCTATTTTGGAAAACAAATCCTCGTGTATCGATTCCCATAACAGGATATACAGCAGTCCCGATTTATCACTAAAAATGAGATTCTGCTGATTTTCTAATATTTCTACAAGAATGTTTTTTACCCCAAATATAAATAGTCCCCTATCTGCCACGTTAATGAAGGGCTGCTCTATTTCTAATTCCTGACTGCGAATAGCTGCGAGCAGATAGGGGGATTCCTCAGGCAGCCCCCAAAAATGAAGCTGCTCCTTAATGTTTTCATTTGTTAGTTGTCCTTCCATCCAATTTCGGCAAAATTGTTCTTGAATGAACAAGGTATTTTGAGAAATATGGCTTGAGGCTATTTCCAAATACTTTGTTTGAGCTTCTTGAGTTTGTAGTTTAGTCGACACTTTTTGAAGAACCTCGGTTAAATTATCAGGTTTTATCGGCTTTAAAATATAATCTTCTACCTTTAATCGTAAAGCCTCTTGAGCATAGCTGAATTCATCATAACCAGAGATCACCACTACTCTGCATTTAGGAAGGCGCTCCCGGATATTCTTAATTAATGTGAGCCCATTCATAATAGGCATATTCAAGTCTGCTAAAAGAACATCGACATTATATTTTAGGGCCAATTCCAATGCCTCTTCCCCATCTTCTGCCTCCGCTACAACTTCCATCCCTATTTTATCCCAGTCCAGGCAATAACGAATGCCTTCTCGGATATTCGGCTCATCATCAGCGATAAGGACCTTTAATAGTTGCTGCAAGTAAAACACCTCATTCCGGCCTAGAATCTAGATTCATCATTTTTAAGGGCAGTAAAATTTTCACTTCCGTTCCCTTTCCCTCTTGACTAACAATATACAGGCCATATGGGTCCCCATATGTTAATTTAATCCTAGCTTGGACATTCATAACACCATAACCGATAATCAACATTTCCTTCGTTTCTTCAAGACTATCAAAGTTAACAGACAAACTATCCTGTAGTTTCGCTAATCTTTCGTCTGGAATCCCAACCCCATCATCTTTTACATAAAGGACTAAATTTCCCTCATGATTCTCCCCAATAATGGTAATATGCCCTGGTCCCCGCCGTTCTTTGATCCCGTGGTAAATTGCATTTTCAACAATCGGCTGCAGCACCAGCTTTATGATTGATAGATTGGTTAGTTTAGGGTCTATTGAAATACTGTAATTCAATTTATCTTTGTATCTAGCTTTCTGGATCTTCAAATAATTGTAGATATGCTCGATTTCATTTTCTAATTGGATGATGTCATTTCCTTTACTCAAACCGATACGGAAAAGCTGTGAAAGAGATTCCACGACTTCAGCCACATCCAAGGCACCTTTCCTCCGGGCCATCCAATTAATCGTGTCTAGTGTATTGTATAAAAAGTGAGGTTTTATATGAGACTGGAGAGTCCGTAGTTCTGCTTCCCGCTTTTGCCGGCTATGGATTTCAATCAAAGAAATTAAACGGTTGATGTGTTCTAACATGTTATTGAAGCTGCGTCCGAGCATCCCAATTTCGTCTCTCCGAACGCCTCGATAACGAATCGAAAGATCCCCTGATTCCACTTGGTTCATAAAGGCATTTAATTGATTAATAGGTCTTGACATCGAGTGTGAAAAATAATAGGATGCCCCAATGGCGAATGCGCAAATAATAAATAAGAAGCTTATCAGATAGAAGTTGATTTTTTGAACCTCTGAGACAGATTCATTTGTTGAGAATACCCCAATCGTCGTCCAATTGGAAAAGGGAGACTTTCGATAGATGAATTGCATGTTTTCCCCGTTTATCTTTTTTGAGAAAGTTCCTGAGGTTCCTTTTGCAAACCAGTATGGGTGTATTTGATTTACTAGAGAGTCCTGTGGAGAATAAATGACCTCCCCATCATCATCAATGACCATTAAATATCCTGCTTTCCCCAGCCGAACGTCCTCGACTATTTCAGAAATCACCCTTAATTTCAGATCAATCAAGATGACACCAATCACTTTTTGCGTGTCGGGATCCAATATCGAGCGGACACCAGAAACAATTTCACGATCTGAATAATTCACATGGGATGTAACATTTCGATTGTTTGGGTGGCCAATGATCTTAAAAATGCCTTTGTTTGCGACGGCCTCTTGATACCATTTTTCTTCTGTTAATAATTTAATATTTTTCGCATATAGTTCATTGCTGATGTATTCTCCATTACTATTGACAACAAGGATGCCGGCAATTTCAGGATTAACCGTTGTAAACCCTTGCAAAAATTGTCTCATTTGATACTGATTATATATGGATCGTTCCTTGCCGTTTTTCAGAAAATCTATCATTTCAGGATTAAATGAAATCAAATAAGAGCTATCCTGCATATTTTCTACATACGATTCTAAAGATTTGTTAGCTTGGCCGATCAATTGCAGGGTATGTTCAGTAACTTGTTTATCAATAATTTTATCTACGGCCAAACTAATAAGTGATCCGATACCGATGGAAGGAAGAATACTGATTACTAATAAAAGGGCTATGATTTTATAGCGAATGGGTAAGTCGTTCATTTCAAAGGAAGTTACTTTTTTCAACGTCATCACTCAATTCCATGACTGCCTTACTTTGCATAGTATTTTTCCACATTCTCCCTAGTCACGACGGTTATACCTGTATCCATTCTCGGAAGAAGTTGATTACCGCTTGTATATGGTCCACCTTGTGACCTAATTAAATCATGTTGAAGATGAAATAAATATTGTAAGGACCAATACCCCATGTTCCACGTACCTTGAGCAATCGTGGCATCGATTGTTCCGTCCTTCACCATATCCAGCGTTTGCTTATCAGTATCAAAACTTACAATTCTTACTTGTTTATCTTTTCTTAGGTTAATCAAGGCTTCTCCAACTCCAACGCCTCCATTTGCTTCCGTTGCAAAAATCCCGTTTAAATCCGGATGTTCCTTCAATAAATCGCTTACAACTTGACCTGACACTAATTGATTTCCTTTACCGTCTTTAACAGCGACTACTTCAATGTCGGGATATTGTTTTTCGATGGTCTCTTTAAAGCCATTCGCCCGGTCGATATGATTTTGCTGATTCGGTAATGTGATAACCGCTATCTTTCCACGATTCTTTATCATGTCAGCCATTTCATGGGCTGCAGTAGCACCTGCATTGAAGTTATTAGTGCCTAAAAATGAATAGGCCTTGCTATCTGGAGCATCAGAATCAAATAATACAACAGGAATTCCCGCATCAATGGCTTTGTTAATGGTCACATTGAGCGCATTCGGGTGGATAGCGGAAATCGCAATTCCTGATGGCTTTCTGGCAATTACCTGCTCAAGGACCGTGATTTGCTCATTTACATCGTAATTTGTCGCGCCACGATATTCAACGGATACATTCAGCGCTTGTGCCCCATCCTCAAATCCCTTTAATACATTTTTCCAATATTCGATTCCTACTTGAAAAGTAACCATGACATATTTCTCATCAATCGTTCCCTGAAGTCCCTTTGGTTTCCCCTCAAGATTTGTGTTCACTTCACGAGACTGAAAGTTGATTAAATATATAAGAAAGGCACCGAATAATAGAGCATATACGAATAATAGCTTTTTCACAAGGAACCCCTTTCAAAATAAGATGTTATTGTTATTATAGAAAACGTTTGCGATGATTGATAGATAAAATCCATTTTAAAAAAAACATGACAGAAGAAATTATCCACCGTCAGTTGATCAATACAAAAAATTTAATTAAGATTTTCTATTGCAGCTTTTTCAATTGCAAGTCCCTTTGTATAACGATTCATAAATTGCTCAAAACCCGCTACATCCTTTGAAACAGGGGACATCGTCCTACTAGCTTTTTCTACAAATACTTTGTGGCTTAAATAGTCATCCAGCGTTTCATTATCTGCTTTGTTGATTAGATAAGATGCGAGCAGAGCGATACCCCATGCTCCTCCTTCCCCTGCCGTTTCCATCACGGAAACAGGGACATTAAGCGCAGCGGCCATAATGCTCTGCCCAACGCCTCGGGTTTTAAACAAGCCGCCATGACCCAGGATTTCATCCAGTTTCACTTCTTCTTGTTTGAGAAGAATATCCATACCAATTTTTAGAGCACCCAATGCTGTAAATAAATGGACACGGATAAAATTAGCCAGGTTGAAATTGCTTTCTGCAGAACGAACAAACAAGGGCCTGCCTTCTTCGAAGTGGGTCATGTGTTCGCCGGAAAGATAGCCATAAGCGAGTAAGCCGCCGCAATCGGGATCTCCCTGAAGAGCCAAATGATACAGTGTTCCATATAACTTATTTGTGTCTACATCCATACCCATCACTTTAGAAAATTCACCGAACAATCCGACCCATGCATTGAGGTCTGAAGAACAATTGTTGGAATGAGCCATAGCAACAAGGTTGCCTGTAGGTGTGGTGACAAGGTCAATCTCGGAATATACCTTAGACAGTTCCTTTTCTAGTACAACCATGGCAAATACAGAAGTTCCGGCAGAAACATTACCAGTACGCTTCGCGACGCTGTTTGTTGCGACCATTCCAGTTCCTGCATCCCCTTCCGGCGGACAAAGTGGAATCCCAGCCTGCAGCTCTCCGGTAACATCTAACAGCTTCGCCCCTTCTTCTGTTAGGACGCCGGCGTTTTCACCCGCTACCAAAACATTGGGCAAAATATTTTCCAGTTTCCATGATAGATTTTGGGGTGCAATCAATTCATTGAATTGATCTATCATTCTATAATTATAGTTCTTGGTATTCAAGTCAATTGGAAATACACCGGATGCTTCACCTACTCCCAGAACCTTCTGTCCTGTCAGTTTCCAATGAATATATCCAGCAAGTGTTGTCTGGAAGTTTATATCAGCAATATGATCTTCCTGGTTCAAAATGGCTTGATACAAATGAGCAATACTCCACCTTTGCGGAATTTGGTAGTTAAACAGTCCTGTCAGCGATTTCGAAGCCCGTTCGGTCATATTGTTCCTCCAGGTGCGAAATGGCACCAGAAGCTTCCCGTCTATGTCGAAAACCATATAGCCATGCATCATCCCACTAATGCCAATTGCTCCAACGGTTTGTAATGTGACGCCATATTGCTGTTTCACCTCATTAGCCATCTTTTGATAGCTGTCTTGTACACCCTTCCAAATATCATCTTCACTATAGGTCCAGATATTGTTCACATAGCAATTTTCCCAAGTATGGCTGCCGGATGCGATTGGCACATGATTCTCACCAATGAGTACAGCTTTAATTCGGGTGGAGCCAAGCTCAATACCAAGTGTTGTATTGCTACTTTGAATGGCATTTTTTATATCAGAATTCATGGAATTTTTCCTCCAATAAAAAAATAGTAAAATCTGAGATTAGAATAAACAGCAAGGCTATTATTTCTAATAGCCCTGTGTTTTCTTCATTATTTTTCCTTAAAGATGCAATTAACGGTAGATCACTTCATTCCAGCGTAATTCATTATTGAATGCCTCTGATTTCGTGTCCCTGTTAATGACGACGATCTCAATTCCTGCCAGTTCAGCAAAATCTCTCAACTGTTCTGATGTCACTTTGTAAGAGAAACCAGTATGGTGGGCTCCACCAGCCTGAATCCAATTTTCTACCGCTTGCCTTAAGGATGGCTGCGCTTTCCATAAAACCCTTGCAACCGGAAGATTCGGCATATCCTTTTCTGGCTGTACAGCATCTACTTCATTTACTAGAAGACGGAAACGATGGCCAAGATCCACAATGCTTGCATTTAAGGCAGACCCGCTCATTCCATCAAACACTATTCTTGCAGGGTCCTCCTTACCGCCAATTCCAAGTGGATGAACCTCGATTTTCGGACGAGTGGCAGAAATGGTTGGGCAAACCTCGAGCATATGTGCACCAAGAACCATTTCATTCCCTGGCTCAAAATGATACGTATAATCTTCCATAAAGGATGTTCCTTCATTGCCGGCAATCATTTTCATTAATCGAACAAGAGCCGCTGTTTTCCAGTCCCCTTCACCAGCAAATCCATATCCCTGTTCCATCAGTCGCTGAACTGCAAGACCTGGAAGCTGGTGCATACCATGTAAATCTTCAAAAGTAGTGGTAAATGCGGTGTAGCCGCCTTCCGTTAAGAATGCTTTCATACCAAGTTCAATTCTAGCTTGGTAACGGATGGCTTCGCGGACCGGACCATCGGTAAGTCCTTCAGGTGACATATCATATTGCTGTTCATATTCAGCCATCAGCTGGTCAATATCATGTTCCGTTACATCATTCATCCGCCCGACAAGGTCTCCCACTCCGTACCCATTGACTGTCCAGCCGAACTTGATTTGCGCTTCTATCTTATCACCCTCTGTTACGGCTACTTGGCGCATATTATCACCAAATCTGGCAACTTTAAGGTTCTTGCTTTCCGCAAATGCAGCAGCTGTTTTCGTCCAGCTGCCAATACGTTCTCTTACCTCAGGGTTTTCCCAATGACCCACCACTACTTTCCGCTTAACATTCAGACGGGCCGCAATGAAACCATGTTCACGGTCACCGTGTGCAGCTTGATTCAAGTTCATAAAATCCATATCGATTGATTCCCAAGGGATATCACGGTTAAATTGTGTAGCAAAATGAAGATATGGCTTTTGCAGGGCAGAAAGGCCGGCAATCCACATTTTTGATGGTGAGAACGTGTGCATCCAGGTAATGATACCCGCACAATTCTCATCGGCATTTGCTTCTAAGATCAATTTGCGGATGGAATCTGAATCCTTTACTACTGATTTAAAAACTAATTTATATGGAACTCGAGAATCTTCATCCAGACCATTCACGATGGTTTTTGAGTTTGCTTCCACTTGACGAAGTACATCTTCTCCATATAATAATTGACTTCCAGTCACAAACCAGAATTCATAGGCTTTTGTCGTTAACAATTGTAATTCCTCCTTAGTGAATAACAGATAGTAATCTATCAAATAATTGATTCGCATGCCGGTGACAGTCGTCCGTACAAGTAAACCTATATTTAAAGTAATATTTTCCTCTCAATCTACTTTTGTCCATAATAGGCATTAACACCATGCTTGCGGAGATAATGCTTATCTAGCAGGAATTGGTCGATTTCCTTAATCTGTGGGTTTAGCAGATAAGTGTTTAATGCCATTTTGGCTACTTCCTCTAAAATCACTGCATTATGTACCGCCTGGCTGGCATTTTTGCCCCAGCTGAATGGGGCATGCCCTGATAATAAAATTCCTGGCATAGCAACAGGGTCAAGGCTTTCTTTTTCAAAGGTTTCGATGATTACATTTCCTGTTTCAAGCTCATAGCCCCGTTCTATTTCCTCTTCCGTCAAGGTCCGAGTACAAGGAATTTCACCATAAAAATAATCCGCATGTGTGGTTCCAAGGGCAGGAATAGAGCGTCCAGCCTGCGCCCAGCTTGTAGCCGATGGAGAGTGTGTATGTACAATTCCCCCTATTTGAGGAAATGCGCGATATAAGGCAAGGTGTGTTTGTGTATCGGAAGAAGGTCTTAAGCTCCCTTCTACAATGTTCCCATCCAAATCCACTACAACTAGATCATCAATATGTAATTCATCATACGGTACACCACTTGGTTTAATCACCACAAGTCCAGTTTCACGGTCGATACCGCTTACATTTCCCCAAGTAAAAGTGACCAAACCATGTTTAGGCAACTGAAGATTCGCTTCCAAAACATCCCTTTTCAATCGTTCTAACATCATATATGACCCCCTATCACAAGTTATCCTTACAACTTGATTTAATCTTTAAACTTGTACGTATAACCTAATTTCGATTTTATCACCTTATCAATATATTTCAATGTATTTTTTTAATAATTTAGAGAAAAAATTGATAATAAAATTAGCATAGTCAACTATTAAATTATTTGTTAGGATAGGATTATTAGTATTCTTGTACGTATAAGTTACAAGCTTGGCTTAATAGTTGAAAGTGGTGATACTGTGTCTTCACAAACCAAATACAATATGGTAAAGGAAAAAATAACTGAATGGATAACTAGCGGGAAGGTGCAGCCCGGCGAAAAGATCTATTCGGAAAATGAACTTGTGAAAATGTTCGGGGTAAGCAGACATACTATCAGACAAGCTGTCGGGGATTTGGTCCATGAAGGTTTGCTTTATCGAGAGCAAGGTGCGGGAACCTTTTGCTCCTCTAAAAAAGAGCAAACAATGGAGCAGACGCCATCCTTAATCCATACATCCAGTTCTAACGGGAAAAATATTGGAGTGATCACGACCTACATCTCTGATTATATTTTTCCATCCATAATAAAAGGAATTGAATCCCAGTTAACGGAAAAGGGCTATACTTTAACCCTTGCTTGTACGGATAATAATGTGGAGAAGGAAAAACAATGCCTGCAGACCATGTTAAGCAGAAATATTGACGGCCTTATCGTAGAACCTACAAAAAGCAGCCAATACAATCCTAATATCCACTACTATCTGGAATTGGAGCAGAACAACATCCCTTATTTGATGATTAACCAATACTATTCACAGCTAATGCCTCCACACATGATTATGAATGATGAACAAGGCGGTTATATGGCGACTGAACATTTAATAAAGCTGGGTCACGAAAAAATCATTGGTATTTTTAAAACCGATGACCTTCAAGGGGTAAACCGGATGCAGGGCTTTATCCGCGCTTTTAGAGAACATAGCCTGCCATTTTTCCCGGAGATGGTCATTACCTTTTCAACAGAAGATCAAAATAACAAGTTATTGGAACGGTTAGAGAATTTCTTTAGAACAGATTCTACCCCCACCGCAATTGTTTGTTATAACGACCAGCTTGTATTAAATGTTTTAAATTTATTAAGACGACTTGGACATAGTGTTCCAGAGGATGTTTCCATTGTTGGCTTTGATGATTCATCGTTGGCAGTGGCATCAGAAGTGAAACTAACATCAATAGCCCATCCAAAAATGGAAATGGGGATCGAAGCAGCTAAATGGATTGTTAATGCTGTTGAAAATAGAGGGGACCGTCCTCCTTCGATTATTTATGAGCCGGAATTAGTTATTAGAAATTCTACTGCTCCATTTATGAAGGTGCAAAGTTAATATTGATTAATCGTAATAAAAATGGACCAATGGACTTTTATCAAGTCTTTTGGTCCATTTCATTAATCACAGCCAAAACCGATGACAGCTTCTCTATTATTGTTAGTGGTTTATGGTTTGTTTCAGGCAATCTATTTCGGTGATTGTACCAGATGGACTGCCATCCTGCTTCACTTGAAGCTGCAATATCATTTGACCACGTATCTCCAATGTAAAGATGCTCATTTGGTGCAAATCCAGTCCTTTGTGCCACGTGAACGAATAGTTCTGGGCTGGGTTTTGCTATTCCTACCTCATCTGAGATAAATATCAAATCCCTATTAAAATACTTCGTAAGCCCAAGGGACTGTATTTTTTTAAACTGGTGTTCAATAGGACCATTCGTAATAATTCCAAGGGTTAAACCATAATTTATGATCGTTTTCAACACGGCAGTGACATCTGGAAATAAATGAAGTTTTTTTGAGTCATGTTCATATTGATTTTGAAATTCAACTGCCTGCTTTATCGTAATTCTAATATCATAGCTTTCCAAAGCAAGCATGATTCGGTTTATTCTAAGATTCTTCAAAGTTAACTCTTTTGCACTATAGCTTTTCCAAAGAATATCGCTGAAGTGCCTGAACTTTTTGTATAAAGACACAACATCAATTTCCCGATAATTAATGGGTAGCGTTGCGATCAGCGCGTTAGAAAAAGGCAAAAGGTGATCATGCAAGGTATCGTCTAGATCAAAAAAGATTGCTTTTATAACCAACTTACTTCCCTCCACATGTTTTTTGCTGTTATAAAAGCTATTTTAACAGTATAAGAATTCTTTTCCTAAACTGTAGGTCCGAGGTTCGAATCCTCTCTGGGACGCACAAATCGTGTAAACGCTGAATTATCGCTATTTAACCATGGTTTTTAAATTGGTTTAAATAAGACATTAATTCAGCGTTTTTCGTTGTTTTTTAACTATGCTGTAGGACGTGATAATTTGTCAATATAGGACATTCGTCACCTGACTATGTCTATTTTTACTTCTATACTGCCATTTGCCTTGTCCTCTATCTTCTGCCCCGAATATATTATAGAACCAATCAACTTAAGGTAAGGTGAATCGCATAAGATGGAATTTTCCCCAGTTAAAATCCTCATTTGCTTCCGTGCCCATGTTTCTAGTCTGAAACGCCTTCAAATCCATCAAGAAATTGGAGCGACGCTGATTGACAATATTCCAGAGTTGGATGTCGATGTTGTCTCTGTTAAACCCGATCAATTGACTGCAATTTTGTATAGATATTCCGCTTGTAAGGAAGTGGAATATGTAGAACGTAACTGGATATCGAAAGCAACCAGCGAGCCTAATGGATATTCTCCCAACGACTCTCTTTTTTCTCTACAATGGGGACATTTAAAAATTCAGGCTCCACAATCCTGGAGTAAAATTCCTTCTGAAGTCCTCAATCCCAATCTTACTCATAATCGAGAGTTTGAACCCAAAACCGATTCTTCCGTTGTTATAGCGGTTCTAGATTCTGGAATAAATAAGCATCACCCTGACTTGTCACAGAAAGTTGTGCTGAATAAAAACTTCTCGGATTCCTCTACAAGGGATGACTTGTACGGACATGGCACTCATGTCGCTGGTATTATTGGTGCAATTACGAATAATAGAATAGGTGTGGCTGGTGTCACCTTTAATGCGGTTAAATTGATGAACGTGAAAGTATTGAATGATAATGGACGAGGTACAATCAGTGGCACTTCGAAAGGAATAATCTTTGCTGCTAATCACGGAGCAAAAGTTATAAACATGAGCCTTGCCTCTACAGAACCAAATGAAACGTTACACCGTGCTGTTCGATATGCTACAAAAAAAGGAGTAGTATTGATTTCATCTGCAGGAAACTATGGAACAAGTCAGAAACACTATCCAGCGGCTTTTCCTGAAGTGATTAGTGTCGCTGCAACCGATCAAAACGATCAACTTGCTTGCTTCTCCAACTATGGAGGGTCATGGGTGGATGTTGCAGCACCTGGTGTTTCTATTTGGTCGACACTTCCTACTCATTCTAATCCTATGGGAAGTAGGGATACAGGACCTCTTAGCGGAACATCACAGGCATCTTCGTTTGTAAGCGGACTGGCTGGTCTAATCTTAGCAATTAATCCTAAATCTAAAATAAGTGTAAGGCGAATAATAGAATCGAATACTGACCCAATCCCAGGTCAAGGCATTTTATATAAGTTTGGACGAATAAATGCATTTAAAGCGGTCAAAAATGTGACTTAAATTTCCTTTAATTATAAAACTATACAACACAAAAAGGATGAAACCATTGTGGCTTCATCCCTCACTTATTAGAGCGTTCTATCTTTTTGCACCCGCTTGCAGAAGAATTTTCTCAATTTCTGCAAAGTTTCTTTCGCTCCCATGTTGAAGAGGTGTTACACCCTCGGAATCTGGTATGTTAACATCTGCCCCGTGTTCTATTAACAGCTTGATGGTTTCCTGCTGTTTCTTTCCACCGTCACTTAGGACAATAGCCTCCATTAATGCTGTCCAGCCTAAATTGTTTATATGATTGACATCTATTTCTGTTTTTTCTAGCAATTCTTTTACCACAGCTACATATCCATGTTCGGAGGCTGGAATGAGGGCTGTACCACCATACCTGTTTAAAATTTTGGGATTGGCGCCCGCCTCAATAGTAAGCCTTAAAATTCCAATATAACCTTCTGCACCAGCATAAAGGAACGGATTATTTTTCATATTATCTTGAATATTAACATCCGCCCCCTTTTCAATTAAGGCTTGGGTTGTTTCTAAATCATTAGCATAGGTAGCAATCATGACCGCTGTCCTTCCCATACTATCTTGGCTATTTATATTTACTCCCTTATTTAAAAAACTATTAATCTCGTCTATTTTTCCGTTTTCTACAGCTTTAAAAAATTGTTCTTTCATATTAACCGCCTTTTCTATCGGAACTTCACTTGACTTTTCAACTATTTTGGGATTTTGACATCCTGCCAAAATAAGAAACATGATACAAAAAGAAAGTGATTTACGTTTCATAAACAAACCATTTCATTAATCAATTGATAATTGGATTAGTTTATTTGTTCTTTTTTTGTTCGATAGTCCAACTTGTTCATAGATTTTTTTTGCTTGCAGCGCGAGAGGATTTCCTTCCATCGGATTGGCAAAATAAATCTTATTCATATTTGCAAGATAAATAGCACTTAAACACATTGGACAAGGTTCACCGCTGGCATACAATTCACATTCGGATAAGTCCTCTGTCCCTAATGAACGTGAAGCTTTACTGATGGCCTGCAGTTCTGCATGTGTTGTTGGATCATGTGTTGCAATAACATCATTAACTCCCTCAGCAATAATTGTTCCATCTTTTACAATAACCGCCCCAAATGGTTTTCCTCCTTTATCCGCATTATTTTTTGCCAGATTGATGGCATATTCCATCCATTTTTTATTACTCATTTAAACTCACTCCTATCAATTATTTGAATATTTTTCTGTAATTTGGATTCATTTAAACCGATATCATATAGCCTGCTCCCCAAACTGTTTCGATAAATTGAGGATTGGAGGGATCCTTTTCAATTTTGCCGCGTATTTTTCTGATATGCACTGTGATGGTGGTAATATCCCCTGAGGAATCGAGGCCCCAAATGGTTTCGAAAAGATCCTCTTTGCTAAAAACACGATTTGGATGCTGTGCCAAGAAAAGTAATAGATCAAATTCTTTTGCAGTTAAAGCGACCTTTTGATTGTTCACATACACCTTTCGAGCCATTTCATCAATGACAAGCCCTCGGATACTTATTTCCTTTTTTGTCGTATCAATACTTCCAATTAAACGTTCATAGCGTGCCAAATGTGCCTTCACTCTAGCAACAAGCTCACCTGGACTGAACGGCTTAATAATATAATCATCGGCTCCAAGACCCAAACCTCTTATTTTATCAATATCTTCCTTTTTAGCCGAGACAAATAAGATGGGGATATTCTTTACAGCTCTAACTTGTTTACAGATCTCGAATCCATCTACCTCTGGCAGCATGACATCAATAATTAATAGGTCATAATCTTTATTTAGTGCACGTTTTAACCCTTCTTTGCCAGAGGTTTGTAATTCAACATCATAACCATTAATCTCAAGGTAATCTTGTTGTAGTTCTCCAATATCAAGATCATCTTCTACGATTAAAATTTTTTTCAATGTAATCACCACTCTATTTCGACTTCTTCAACGTAAAGAGGATACTCGTACCTGATCCTAATTGACTTTTCACCCAAATTTCACCGCCATGCTCCGTGATAATCTGCTTTGAAATGGCAAGACCTAGTCCGCTTCCGCCGGTAGATTGATTTCTTGATGCGTCCACACGATAAAAACGCTCAAAAATATATGGCAGAGATGTAGACTCGATTCCAGAGCCATTATCGCGGACCTCGATTTCAACAAATTCTTCCTCTTCATTTAAAAAAATGCTGATGATTTTTTCTGGTTTTTTCATATGCTTTACGGAGTTAACTATGATATTAGTCATTACCCTCCTTAATTGATCACGGTCAGCAATTACCTTCGTATCGTTTTCCATCCGATTTTCTACAGTAATCTTAATACCTTTTTCCTCTAAATCAAAATTTATTTCCTCTACAAAGTTTTTTATAAAACGCATTATATCAATGTCCACAAAGGCAAACGGAAGTTTTTTTAAATCAAGCTTAGAAAAAAGAAATAAATCATCTATTAATTGATCCATATCTGTCGCTTTTCGTTTAATGGTAGAAAGGTATTTATCCAATTTCCCCTGTGAAACTGCAACGCCATCTTGAATTCCTTCAATATAGCCTTTAATAGATGTTATAGGGGTTTTTAAATCATGAGAGATATTGGAAATTAACTCCTTTCTACTTTCCTCATACTGAAGTTGCAGGTCAATGGATTCTTTTAGTTTTTTCCTCATTTTGTCAAAGGCATTGCTAAGCTGGCCTATTTCATCCTGCCTGACGTTATCAATCTTTACATTTAAATTGCCTTCTCCCATTTGTTCTGTTGCATTTTTCAAAGAAAATAGCGGCTTAATAATACTCTTGGATACAAAATAACTTAATAGACCATTTACAAGAATTAAGGAAAGAAATAATAATCCGAATATTAATGGAAATAAACTTCTGGACAGCTCAACAAAGGGGCTTACTTCCCTCATAATGATAACACTGCCTTTTTCCTGATCCTGAAAATAAAAATCGAATTTAACATATAAAAAAAATTGATGATTGATACTGATGGTGTCTCTTACTTTAATATTTTCTGGTTCAAAAGAAGGGAGCTTTTTTACGTCCTTTATAGAATTTAATATCTTTGAGGAATGGACAATTTTATCTCCTTTACGGATGATTAATCCGGAAGCAACTGAATCTAGCTTTTGATCAAATTGTTTAAGGAAAACTTCATTTAACAATTGATTTGGTTGTTTTTTAGCTAAATATTTAACATCCAGGAATACATTTTCCTCTGGTTTTGTTAAAGGCTTGAGCGCATATTGACGTGTATACAAATCTTTAATACTACGGATATCACCTGTAATCGCCACTGGTATTAACATGGCACTTATGATGAATAAAACTAGTGTTACGATTAGCATTGTTGTATGTGAAATTAATAATCTCCACCGAATGGACATAAGCGTGCCTCCTGATCCGAGGTACAGTTTTACTAAATTTACCGAAAAGGGAACAAGGTTGTCACCTGTAGACAACCTTGTTTCAAATTCCATTATTCCCTAACCCATTGTTCCTTAAAAACTAAATTTTGGTTTGAAATCACCATGGTATGGTTCATGTTCCACGAAAATAGTAATGTCCTTACCATCTTTATCTTTACCAGTTCTTTTATAGGTAAATTTCTTTTGATTAAGTTCAGTAAGTTCTAGAGCGGCACCATACTTCCTATCTCCAATTGAAACATGGGCTCTTATTTTATTACCGTGTGCAACATCGAAATAGCCATAATCACCGCGGCTTACGCCTGTTTCAGCATTGTAAAACTCATATTTATTCGTCTTGGCATCAAATTTTGCCAGACTTATAAAATTTGAGTTATACATTGTTACATCATTGCCGTTTTCATCTAATACCTTTGTTCCGTGCCAAAGGGTGCTGCCTAAAATTATATCTCCATCAACGTTTTTAATAATATTACCTGTACTAGTGTTCAACTGCTTGTCAGGATCAGTAAAAGACAGATCTTTTTCTTTATAGGGAACGTGTTCAACAAATACCTCTACATCGTTGCCATTTGCATCTTTTCCGATTCTTTTATAAGTAAAAACATTTTTATTTAGTTTTGTCATGTCGACAACCGCTTGGTAATTCATTGATTCTGAAATTAATATTCTTTTCTTCCCATCATTGGTGATAAAGAAAGTTCCTTTATCGCCGCGACTATTCCCCGTTTTAGCATCAAAAAATTCATATCTTCCTGATTTCGCGTCATATTTCGCCAGACCAATGAAGTTTGCATTCTCTTTTGTTAAATCATTCCCATTTTTGTCGTATACTCTTGTACCTTGCCATTCTGTACTGCTAAGAATGTTAGCCATTTTCTGACCTTTACTTAGTTTATGTTCTGAATGCTTTTGTACTGTTGTAATCTCTTTCTTTTGTTCACTTGCGTTAACTGGCGTACTTGTACTAATAGCACCTATTGCTATTGTCACTCCGAGTAAAGATGATATTATTTTTGCTTTATTAATCATTTTTTCATCTCCTAATTATGACTTCGTCGACGTAATTTGATTGTACCTGACAGAACTTAACTCCCTATATAAAAAATATTAACAAAGTCTTAACTTTTAAGTTTTAAACCTTAAGTCGTGAATACGAAACAAGGAAAAACCTACTTACCTGAATTAAAGTAGGTTTTTTCTTTACTATTCACTGTCTTGAGTGGTATTAAAAAATTCTCGCTGCTCTTTTTCGTCAGCATTTACATTATTGTCGGCCTTGCCCATTTTTCCATCTGATTCGTAACTTAAATTCTGTGGTGTTTTTTTATTCTTATCCATAACAATCCCCTTTCAAAACTAGTATGTTCCCCATCATTTTATTGTCTGATTACGTTGGAAAAATATACTGTATTACAAATCTCCTTCGACTCTATTTTTTAGTGCTGACGGGTTTATGAACCGTTCTTATCGACCGTCATCTCCATTTTTTAGTACTGTCGGGCTTTATGAACCGCTCTTATCGACCGTCGCCTCTATTTTTTACTGCTGACGGGTTTTATGAACTGCTCTTATCGACCGTCGCCTCTATTTTTTTACTGCTGACGGGCTTTATGAACTGTTCTTATAGACCGTTGCCTCTACTTATTACTGCTGACGGGCTTTATGAACCATTCTTAAGTCAAGTCCTAGATTTTG
>NZ_JBITPF010000053.1:0-5494 GCF_050468025.1 Neobacillus sp. NRS-1170
TTAGCTGGTTTACTTTAAGTGCACTATTTCACAATTTTTTTGTTAGATTAGAAAAAGGCAAACTACATCTTGAAGAATCACACCAGTTAAGCTATAAATGTATCCCGATAATAATCGGAATTACTGAACCACCCGCATCGAACCATGTTGAAGTTTCTTTGTAAAAAACTTCCACAAATACTGTTTTTATCAAAACTACACCTTGTTTCTCATCAGTAATTTCTTTTGATTTAAGAGGTTTCTAATTTTTTACATATTATTCACCCCTGAGAGAACAATAAAAAAAATGTACAAGTTCGTTTATTGGAGGAAAAATCTTGGAGACATATAACCCCATTCGATTAACTGCTCCAGAAATGGCAAGCCTTTGGACTCAATACATTTTTGATACCATGTCCATTTGTTTTTTTCGTTATGCACTGGAGCATATCGAAGATCCTGATGTCAAATCGATTTACCAAACATCCTTGGGAATATCCCAAAAGCATGTTCAAAAAATTACAGAATTCATGTTAAATGAAAATTATCCTATTCCACATGGGTTTACAGAAAAAGATGACGTAAACATTCAGGCACCTCGTCTTTTTCAAGACCCGTTCTACCTAAATTATATTTATATCATGACTTTGCAAGGCATGACTGGATATTCTTTGTCTGTTGGTACTTCCGTTCGTTCTGACTTACGGAAGTATTACATAACCTGTATGTCCGAAACGATGGAGCTTTTTGATCAATCCATTGATTTAATGCTTTCGAAAGGACTTTTTGTACGACCTCCTGTTATTTCACCACCCGAATCAATCGATTTTGTAAAGCACCAAAGTTTTTTAACGGGATGGTTGGGAGATCGTCGTCCTCTGAATGCTATCGAAATAGGAGATATTACTTTCAACATGCTAAAAATGCATTTACATGCTGCTTTAAAAGTGGGATTCATCCAAGTAGCCCAATCCAAAGAGATTCGTCAATATTTCATGAGGGGTCTTGACATTGCCAATAAACACATAAAAATATTTGAATCGGTATTTAAGGAAGATAAATTAAATTCTCCTGTTTCTTGGCAATCAATGATCACGAGCTCTACTTCTATGACCTTTTCGGATAAATATATGATGTACCAAATTCTATTGTCTACACAATTAACCCTTTCATTTTATGGTTCTGCTTTGAGTGTCAATTCAAGAAGAGATTTAGGTGCTCATTACATACGACTAATTTTAGAACTCTTACAATTTGCAGATGACGGAGCAAACCTAATGATAAAAAATGGATGGTTAGAGCAGCCTCCAACAGCAAGTGACCGTGACTCGCTCGCCAACAGGAAGGAGAAATAAATAATATGTAAAAACTGGACGCTAGGAACGATTCCTAGCTTTTTCATTTGCTGCTCATAGGGCAAAGAAAACAAAATTCCATCTCCCTTGTTCCACTAAACTGCTCCGTTTGTTCAATAAGACCTTATTAAAGGATTCATCGCCCCTTCTCAGCTTATCAAGTAAGATGTTCCTTAAATATCTGTTTAAAATGGGGTTTAAAATCAATCTCAATAATTTGTTGAGAGTCTTCGTTATCTACTTTAATTAGTACACTTGCCCGTTCCTTTCCATCTGCCGTAATTTCAAACTTCTTAACCCGCTTTAAATCCAATAGCGACAACAACCTTTTGGAATTACACTCATTCACTTGTATTTTAGCTTCACCATAGGATGGGGACAGCTTAACAATAAAGTCCTCTTTTCCATTAGAGAAACGGTAGGTTGCTTCATTATAATAAAATGGCAAGTCATTTGATGTTGAATCTAATAATATTGGTTCCGTTTCAAATAATGAGAGAAGGGCGATTTCATCTGGAAATATTGGCATTTACACATCACCTTTTTAACTTCTATTTTAACATTCTTATTAAGCTAACCTGCCCCGTTAATTTAAGTACAAAACTTCACAATCTTAGAAATACAAAAAGGCGAGCACACAAGCCCGCCTATATTTCCTTTATTTTTTCAGTAATATCCCCTACTTACAAAAGTGTCTTCATTTAAAAACAACAATGTGAACACACCTGCATCTTGTCTTCCTATCCGACAGAGTCGCCTTTAGACTGTTATATATATATTTACCTTCCTTTTATAGCCATTTAGGAGCCCACCAATTCGCACGACCCAGCAACTTCATTAAGGCAGGTACTACGATTATACGAATGAACGTTGCATCAATGAAAATGGCACAAAATAAACCTACACCCAAAGCTTTCGTTATTTCAATGTCCGTAAAAATAAACGATCCCACTACAACTATTAAGATCAATGCCGCACTGCTGATGAGAGTACCTGTTTTCTGCAGTCCAATTGCCGTACTTTTATTGTTATCACCTGTCCGGTCAAATTCCTCTTTAATTCGGGAAATTAAAAATACCTCATAATCCATCGAAATGCCAAACACAATGCAAAAGATTGTCACAGGCATAATGATGCTGACATACCCAGTCGAGGTTATTCGCAATGTATCTGCAAGCCATCCATCCTGGAAAACCATCACCACAATGCCGAGGCTTGCCCCGAGACTTAATACATTCATCATGACGGCTTTAAGTGGGATAAGAATTGACTTGAATGCTGATAGGAGAACAAGATAGGTAACAGCCATGATAAATAGCATCAATAATGGCAACCCCGAAAAAATCCGCTGAAGCATATCAACACGCATGGCTGTTTCTCCGGTTATGAATATGTTAAGTTTGCCTGATTTCACCTTTCGTAGCCTTTTTACGATGTCAGCGGCTTTGGCAGATTCAGGATCAGAATGAGGTACCACTGTTAGTAGCGCAAATCTCCCCCGTACTAACTTCTCGTTTTCAATTTGATTCATTGTCTTTTTTGACCTGAGTATCAAAGCTGTCTCCTTTGCTGTTTTTTGACCCAGGATATCGATATAACTCTGTACTTCCTTTACTCCAGAAATATTACGAATCTTTTTCTCATACGTCTGAATGACTTGGATTACGGATTCCTCTGTGACTTTCTTTTGTGCCTTTACAACAATCAGGATTGGACTTAATTCTCGGTTGTCATAATATTTTTTCAGTAAATCGGCCCCCATCCTTGATTCATATGATGGCGGAAGCACTTCTGCCGTCGGGACACCTAATTTCATACCCGCTATTGGTGTCATAAGTGATATTAAAAGAGTGCTGATCAGAATGGCTAAAAAAGCCGGTCTTTTCATAACAGCATTGGCAAGTCGCTCCCACATTGTGGAGGAGGCCAATCTTTTTTGAATTCCGGGAAAAACTTTCAGGGAATTAATGTGGTGGCCAAAAATCCCCAGAAGGGCAGGCAGAAGAGTGCAAGACAGTGTCATGGCAGAGAAAACGACGAGTACCCCGCCAAAACATAGTGAATATATGATTGGCAATTTTATAAATAACATCCCAAACATTCCGATTAGCACAGCAAAACCTGAAAAATATACAGACTGCCCAGACGTGGCTGTCGCCACTGCTACCGCTTCTTCCACTGAAGTCTGATGCTTTAATTCTTCGCGAAAGCGGCTGACAAAAAACAATGCATAATCTACTCCGATTGCCAGCCCCAGCATCATCACAATATTCGGCAAAAAATTGGAAATGGAATAATAACCAGTAATAAAATATGTAATTCCGAGTGTTAAAGAAACGCTGACAATACCGATAACAAGAGGCAGTATCGCTGCCCATATGGTCCCAAATATAAACAAAAGGACAATCAGCGCAATTGGAAGACCAATCATTTCCGACTTGGCAAGATCGTGTTTGGTCGCTTTTTGTACATCATAGAGCGTGGCTGTACCTCCATCGATAAAAATATCCATACCTTTAGGCTTTGGGATTAGTTTTCTCATCTCCGGAAAGCGATCGAGTGCTTCTGGTCCATCTAGCTTTAACTTAACAATCACTGACTGAATGCTCTTGTCCTCCTTTAGACGAGCATTCTGGTTTATATTGATACTCTCAACATAATTCTTCTTTTTCAATGGATTTAATGATTCCAATATTGTCTTTTTTTCTTGTTCACTCGTTAAATCCAAATGGCGGCTCCTATAAACGATGGTGATTGTTGAAGGAGCTATCCCAATTTTCTCCTTCATTTGTATGAAACCGCGATCCGATTCACTGCCTGTAGGATTAAATCCACTGTCCTTTAATTGTTTAGGCAGTTTTACAGCGAAAAAGGCCGCGAATATAAACAGAGATATCCAGATAAGTGTAACGAACCAACGGTATCGATACATCGTTCGACCCCAGTGCCAGAAAATTCTCTTTCTTCCGGTCTCATGCATATGGATCCCCCTATTGGCTTTTATTTAACTTTTTTTTCTTTTTAATTAGCATTAGCGATTTTATCCTTTCTATGTTGAAAAAATGATTATCGTCAGTTGAGTTGATAAATACCCTCATTTAGATGAGGAAATTTTTTTCAGTCTTAATAGGACTCAAAAAGGGGAAATTACTAATGCACCAAATTAAAAGGGGGTTTCCGATGGTCAAGTTAAAAGTTATGCTAATAAGCTTACTTACAATCCCATTCCTATTCAGCGTTCCTTCCGCTGAAGCTGCTCCTCCGGAAAATGAATTAAACCAGTATTTAGCTGGAATAGGATGGACTAGACAGGATTTACAGGATTATCTTGATTACTACGAAATTCCATTAGATGATTTTAGTACAGTGGAAGAGCTAAAAGAAGTTTTGGGTACCCCTATTAACTCGAATAATTTTCAGGAGTTATTAACCAAATATGGTCTGACAGAGAAAGAATTCAATGACTTAATGGATCATTTTGGCGATAACAAGAGTGAATATAAATTTATCGAGGATTTGGATGCATCACTTGAATTTTACGTTAACTATGATGAATACATGGCAGAAACTGAAAGTGGATTAAAGGAATTTGGCATAACAGAAGAAGAAGCAGAGAAATTTTTCAATTATTTAGCGGAAGTTGAAGAAAAAAATAAAGACCAACTTGACCAAATCATGACAAACGATACGTTGTGGGAAAAGTTCCTCAATGTAGAAGATCCTTCCCAATTAAGCGACCAAGACCTGAATGAACTAGTTCAAATACTGGAGCAAACCATAGCACTTTATGAAGTAAAAGTGAATTTAAAGGCGGACGGTAAAGCTGTATCGTTAAAGGATTTATTAAAAATGACAGAACCTCCAGGCAGTTTATCAGCTAGTGTCTATAGCAACTCTGGGGACCTTCTGATTGATTTCAACATCCCTAAATCGTTTTTTGACTCACTGGAAGGTCTAATGAATGGGGAAGACATGCTTCATTTAGGCGAGATTTCTGATGATTATGTCGACCATATGCATGAAGAGAAATATGGCCAAGGACGGAACGGTTTAAAATAAATGAAAAGCCCTTCTCTTTTGAGAGGGGCTTTTCCTTAAAAATATTCACCTAAAATATAATCGCCACAGCCATCCCAATCCTTAACTCTTGCACCCGTTAC
>NZ_JBITPF010000054.1:0-1953 GCF_050468025.1 Neobacillus sp. NRS-1170
AGTTGAGTAGAAGAGAACCTCTCTACCTCGCGGTAGATTGTGTATCTCCCCCCTCGCAGAACCGTGCTTGCGCTATTCACGCACACGGCTCCTCCTAGTTATCATTCACAAGATGTAGCTAATCTCTTTTCTTAAGTCATATATATTGACCTTGACCCTCGGTGAAGGTAGTGGATATTTATCAAGAAAGAGTCTGTACTTATCCCAGGTAAAGGATTTTCTTTGACTTCTTCTATTGAGCCATTTAAACAGTAAGTATTGGATTTTGTCTTTAAAGTTGTTCACACTTTGGGTATTATCTGTAATGCAGTAATAGTTGTAATAACCTATTAGTGAGCGTTTAAATCTATCCATAATCATATGAATATCTTTATTTCTATTATTCTTCAGCCATTCTTTCGTTTCTTTTAGTTTACCTTGGATTTTCTTCCTGCTTGTTTTCCTTTTCACTCGAAAGTTTCCTTGTTTGCTTTTCCCACAATAGTGTGTAAAACCTAGGAAATCAAAGGTAGCTGGTTTATTTCTTCCCTGTTGATTTGCATTTTTCTCCGCAAACCTCCCGAAGGGAATGATTTTGGTTTTATCCTCAGCTATTTCTAAATTAAATTTCTTTAATCTTAACTTTAATGAATGGAAGAATTGCTCCGCTTCACTTTTATATTGAAAACAACAAACAAAATCATCCGCATATCTCACTATGTATGCTTGTCCATCGCACTGTTTCCTAACCCTTTTCTCAAACCATAGGTCGAGTACATAATGGAGATATACATTGGCTAATATCGGAGATATTACTCCACCTTGCGGTGTACCATTGTCTGTCTTAAATTTCTTACCTTCCTCCATGTATCCACCTTTAAGAAACCTACCAATTACTCTTAGTAGGTTAGGGTCAGCGATTCGCAGTTTTAAGAACTCCATCATCCATGTGTGGTCAACGTTGTCAAAGAATCCCTTTATATCTACATCTACTACATAATTTACTGGCCTCTTCTCAATATAGAAGTTCAGTGTTTTCAAAGCATCGTGGCAATTACGATTTGGTCGGAATCCAAAGGAACAGTCTAGAAAGTCATTTTCATAGATAGAATTTAGTATCTTCGTGATGCACTTTTGTACAATCTTATCTTCATGTTCCGGTATTCCCAACGGTCTTTTCTTGTTTGAGTTGAGCTTTGGAATATACATCCTCCTTACTGGAACAGGTCGATAGCTTTTGCTTTTAAGCGTACTTATTAACTCCTTTATGTTTTCTTCTAAGTTTTCATCGTATTCCTCTTTAGTTGTTCCGTTAATCCCAGTTGCCTTTTTGTTAGGTAATTCATGATGACATTGAATTAGTGATTGCGCATTTATTAAATGTGCAAGAGATGTAAATTTCATTTTAGGATCAGATTTTGCTAATTCTGCTATCCTTAGTAGTTTTGTTTCCATTTATTATTCCTACCTCTGCGTGTAGTAAATGTTTCCCTAGTAAGGGTGATAACTGGTAGCTAGCCTTCCCTCCATCGGCATTACCCAACTTCATTGGTACTACGCTGCTATCCGACTCCCTACATCGGCATTTGGTTTCCTTGCTTTTTATCGCTTGTACACCATACTCTTCTAAAAGAAAAGACCGGTAGGGTCTCCCGAGTTGCCGTATCATATCAATGTGTAACGTGCCAAGGTCTCTGACCCCAGAGAGGTTTTATCCATCTTGCCCTTATCGAAGGATAAAATGTAGCTTTCTGCCGCAGTTAAGGCATCAGCCCTCCCGATTTACTAACATTATGGAGCTCAATCCCTTCAACCATTTGGCTTTCGGCCCGCCACCTAGCTGTCTACGCTTAAAGACTAATGTTACCATTAGCCCTCCAAGACTCGCTACGAGCGAATGGCTAGTTCTTACTCGGCGGGAATCCCACCCGCTATATGATACGACCTAGGCTCGGCCGCACAACTGCCCCGTTA
>NZ_JBITPF010000055.1:0-1213 GCF_050468025.1 Neobacillus sp. NRS-1170
CATTTCCATGAAAATCCTGAACTTTCGTATAAGGAGTTTGAAACATCCAAATACGTTTTTGAAAAACTCCAAGCCTTCGGTAATATCGAAGTTTCAAAGGTAACTCCTACAAGTGTATTAGCACGGATTGTTGGCAGTCAGCCAGGCAAAGTAGTGGCCTTAAGAGCAGATATGGATGCGCTTCCAATTCAAGAGGAAACAGGACTGCCATTTGCCTCCAAAAACAAGGATGTCATGCACGCATGTGGTCATGATGGACATACTGCCATGCTTTTAGGAGCCGCAAAGGTCCTTTCTCAGTTAAAAGACGAAATACAAGGGGAAATCAGATTTTTCTTCCAGCATGCTGAGGAACATTTCCCAGGTGGAGCAGCTGAAATGGTTAAAGCAGGCGTAACTGATGGAATTGATGGTGTAATTGGACTCCATCTTGCGTCACAGATTCCTGCCGGCAAATTTTTCGTATGCTATGGTCCTGTAACAGCTGGAACGGATGCTTTTGATATTGATATCCAAGGTAAGGGTGGACATGGGTCCGCACCCTTTGCAACTGTAGATCCTATTGCAATTGGTGTTCAGATTGTGAATGGAATCAATCAGATTATTTCTCGAAAAGTGGATGCAAGTAAACGTGCGGTCATTTCGGTTACAAAATTTCATGGAGGAACAGCCAATAACATCATCCCTGACCGAGTGACTCTAGGCGGGACAGTTCGTACCTTTGATTCGGAAATCCGCAGTCAAATTCCAGTTTGGATTGAACAAATTACAAAAGGACTCACCGAAGCCCATGATGCTTCCTATAAATTGAATTATCAGTTTGGCTACTCATCCGTTGTGAATGAGGAGAAAATCACCGCATTGGTGGATCAAACCATTGTGGAAACGTTTGGAGAAAGCAATCGAGTGATTGCCGATGCCATCATGGGAGGAGAGGATTTCTCAGCATTTTCGGCAGTTGCCCCAGGTTGTTTTGTTTTCTTAGGTGCAGGAAGTGAAAAACCGGAAGAGAATTATCCGCATCATCATCCTAAATTCGATGTGAAAGAAGAGTCCCTGATTCTTGGTGTACAGTATTACGTGCAATCAGCCTTAAAATTCTTGAATGAAAAATAGAGGAGGCTAAAATTGTGATTGAAAAAATCGTCGATATTCAAAACTTGGTAGAAGCCGTTGAAGCGGAAGTGGTCCAATGGCGCAGGCATTTCCATGA
>NZ_JBITPF010000056.1:0-168139 GCF_050468025.1 Neobacillus sp. NRS-1170
AAGAAAAAAATCGTCGTTGCCGGTCTTTGGACTGAAGTTTGTGTCGTAATGCCCGTTTTAGAAGCACTTAATGATGGTTATGAAGTTTACGTGGTAACGGACGCTTCAGGCGGTGTTACAGATCAAGCACACAATATGGCGGTTGAACGTATGGTTCAAGCTGGTGCTACACCAATCACATGGATGCAATATATGCTGGAATTACAACGTGACTGGGCAAATCAATCTACGTATGATCAAGTACTATCCATTGCTAAAGAACACGGCGGTGCATATGGTTTAGGTATCCAATACGCAAAAGAAATGTTCAATACTGGTGAAGGCAAATAATTAAAACAAGAATAAACCTTCCTATTAAAATGATAGGGAGGTTTTTCAATTCATAGGTGAAGTATTATTAGGTCTTGAACTTTGACATCCCTGTATTCGTAATCTCAACATCTACTTGAATGTCTCTTAGTGAATTCTTTGTGAAGGGGAAAGACTTTCTCCTTGTCAACCGCTTCCTGTCTGCATACCGATGGCGAAACATTGTCTCGTACAAATGGTACACGTCTACATTGCTTTTCAGCCCTGCGGTATATGTTGAGCGAATCTCAGCTTTGATTCTTGCCTCGGCTAATGCTTTCAACTTTTTTGCTGTCATCGCCTTTGGCAGTGGCTATGTTCCGTTTAGCTTTTCAAAATGTTAAATTTAGAGTAAAGAGTAAAAAGCTCTATCTTTGTAAATATTAAGGCAAGACATAATCCCCCAAAAAGGAGAAAATCGATGACTACAAAACCATTATTTACATCATCTGCAACAGCTCGTGGAGGAAGACAAGGCAGAGTTGAATCATCTGACGGCAAAATAAAAGTGGATTTAGCAATGCCCGGCTCCCCAAGAGCGAAAGAATTACCAAACGCTACAAACCCTGAACAGTTGTTCGCTTGCGGTTACTCTGCTTGTTTCGATGGAGCTTTACAACACATCGCAAGGCAGGAACATGTCAAATTCGAATCACAAGTAACGGCAAATGTAGATTTCCTAAAAGATGAGGCCGATCAAGGATTCAAAATTGCGGTAACGTTGCAAGTAAAAGGGACTGGTGTGGAAAAGGAAAAATTAGAAGAGCTTGTACATAAGGCTCACGAATTCTGTCCATACTCAAAAGCCACAAGAGGGAATATTGACGTCACTCTCCAGGTTGTTGAATAAATCATTTAGTGGTTGGAACTAAATTATTTCTAAGCAAGAAAGAGCAAAGACACAAGTATAGACTAATTAAAACATTATGAATCATATTAAAACGCCTTAGAAAAAAATTTCTGAGGCGTTTTGGACATAAATGGAGCTAGTTACATGGTTGGAGGGACAAGGAAGCATGGGATATTGTCAAACCTATTTTCCGTGACACTGCTGTGGAGAATGGAAAAGAATTGGCTGGTCCGTGCCTATGAAAATGTGTACGGCGTTTTAATTGCGGTAAACATTTTCTCGTTAATCTCGCTGCTCTAGTACATGCTATCAGTCCGTCGGTCCGAGCCTTCGAGGAGTAACATAACGGAAAAAGCGCGGGCGAGATTCGAAATAAATGAACAATTGAGGAAAAATAGATTTTGTAAATAAAAAAGGAGCCAGTAACATCATGGAAGTTGACACTTACCTATTAGTAAGTTAAAATTACACTATGGAAAATCGAAAAGAACAAATAATTGATCTAGCATTACAGTTGATTCAACAAAAAGGGTATGTAGCGTTTAGCTATGATGACATCTCTAAACAACTGGGTGTCACAAAGGCAAGCATTCACTATCATTTTGAGAAAAAGGAGGATCTAGGAGCGGCGATTATCGATAGGATCATGCAACGAATGGATAGGTTTTCGAATAGCAATGCCTCTATATCGCCAAAAGAGAAGCTAAAGAATTTTTTTACGGACAGAATGGAACGCCTAAGATGTTATGAAATTTGCCCAATCTCGTCCTTACAAACAGATTTTGATTCTTTGCCTGAGGCAATGCAGAAAAAGGTAAAGGAAATAAGCGAAAAGGAACTACTAATTATTACGAATATACTCCGGGAAATACAGGAACAAGGTGACCTTCAATCTTCAGTCGATGTCGATTCTCTAGCCCTAATGATTTTAGCTGCTGGTAAAGGGATACTTCAATACCAACGTGTGCTTGGTAAGGACTTTTTCGCCGATTTTATGAAACATTTAAGCAATCTTTCTGTTATATAGCAGCTTACATACCAACAACCATTACTTCCACTCCTAAGTAAAGGTTGTTGGTATAAAATTATAGACTATTTTGATCACTTTCCCAGGATTTCATGAACGGGTAAGCCACATTATTATAAAGTATAGATAGATTGACTCTAAAAAATTACGTTAATGACAATTCAATTGGAATTATTTCGAAGGAACATTATGCTGCAAAAAATAGCTTTAAATGTTCCTTTGTTTATTACATATTATTTGTGATGGCAGCTCAAATTAACACATATTTACTATTTTTAGTAAAGTTACGAAGTGAATCAATGAAATGATCAAAAAAAGGTGGTCATCCGGTTGAAAGCTGTTCTTGTGGATGAAAGAAATCAGGACTTGTATATAGGAGATGTCAAAGACCCTATCCCAACAGAAGGGGAGTTGCTTGTAAAAGTGAAAGCAACTGCTATTAACCGTGCCGATCTGTTGCAGCGTAAAGGATTGTATCCACCACCTCCTGGCGCATCGAACATTCTTGGATTAGAGATGGCTGGTGTGGTTGAAGGTGTTGGTAGCGGTGTGACCGGTTGGACAGAAGGTGACCATGTGTATGCTTTGTTGCCAGGCGGCGGATACGCAGAGAAAGTTGTCATTCCCGCAGAGATGGCGATGAAAATACCGGATGGGATGAGTTTTGAGGAAGCCGCTGCCGTTCCGGAAGCTTTTCTGACAGCCTTTTTAAACATGGTTGAATTAGGTCATTTGCAATCAGGAGAACATGTTCTGATTCATGCTGGAGCAAGTGGTGTCGGGACAGCTGCTATTCAGATTGCAAAGGAATTAGGGGCAACCAGCATTGTCACCGCCGGATCTGCTGATAAGTTAGATAGATGTTTAGCTCTTGGGGCCAATTATACTGTAAATTATAAAGAAGAAGATTTTTCTAAAAAGGTTTATGCAGTTACCAATGGAAGCGGGGTCCAACTGATTCTCGACTTTATTGGGGCCTCCTATTGGGATGCCAATATCAAATCCATTGGTATCGATGGGAGATGGATTTTGATTGGGGTATTAGGGGGGCAACAATTAGCAAATGTGAATTTGGGGGTATTTCTGCAAAAAAGGATACAATTTATCGGCTCATCATTAAGATCAACGAGTAAGTCTTTTAAGAGTGAGCTAACTCGTAAGTTTGAAGCATTTTCGAATGAAAAGTTTGCAAATGGAAAACTGGCTCCGATTATTGATCGTGTTTACGAATGGCAGGATGTAGCCGCAGCTCATCAATATATGCAGGAAAATCGGAACATTGGTAAGATTGTTCTGAAAGTTGAATAAGAACGAATTTAAGTTAATTTAACCAACCATCATTAAATGCTAAATTAATACGGTTTTACATGGGACGGATTTTCCTGCTATTTTTCAAAGCCAAATATGCCCTGGTTTCTACAACACGGTCAAACACATACATTCACTTTGTTGTTTACCATGATTTCAAGCTGACCACGGTCATGTTATTTGGCAGTTGCCATCACGGCTTTTTCAGGGGAGGATAATCCTTTTTCCATAAAAACAAGCCGTTGATGCAACTTTACTCCCGACTTATTTTGCGGATTTCTGTCCATTTATGATTCGTCAAATTGATTGGCAATGTGCTTGAATCGATAATTTTTAAAGACATCACAAGTTTCGTGTAATTCGATTTGACAAGAATGTGTAACACTAAATCAAGAAAAATCCTTTGGAATAGCTCCCGATTCATATTAATGATGAATATTTAATAGATCTATGAAATTATAAAAATATTAAAAAAACTACTATATGTAAGCGTATACATACTAAATGGTCAGTATGCTAAAGATAAAGTTTTATTCATCTATGCAGATTTGTTTTCAATAATTGATGGGACTCACCCTCGCCTGACAACAGTTGAAACCTATTTCATCATGACAGACAAAGCGAAGCTTCCTCTCACCTCATTACCAAATGTCTAATCTTACGAAGATTTGATCCATGAAGAAAAAACAGCCTATGAATTCCCCGATTTTAGTGAATGACAAACAAGAGTTGTTGAATCACCCTGCCACACAAGTTACCAAATGGTGGCTACCTGATGATATTTTGTTCTTCACAGAAATTCCTAAAACGAGTGTTGAAAATTTTTCCAAAAAAACTATTGCTAGAATTGTACGAAGCTGGCAAACTGACCGGAGCCCAGAAGGTCGGTCGGCGAGAGATATTTAGCTAAATTTGGTATTTGTATAAATATATATTTATATAAATATTTAGGAAAAACCGCCTTAAAGTAAATTCGGATTGAGGGGGCATATGCTACGTATTGGATATGCCGCATGAAGAATACTTATGGAAGTTCAATATCAATCAGCATGGTGTGTTTTATGGCATCCAAGCATGCGATGGAAGGGGGTGATTATCATGATCAGGGCTTTGCGGAGTTAAACAATTTTGTGAATGGGCTTATCTATCATGGAACAAAGGTTGCCTACAAAAGGATTTAAGATTGGTTAAAATTTTGATAAACCCTTGATAAATGGGATCAGCATTTGCATTGGAATTGGCGCCTTTCAGAATCCGCGTGAATCTGGTTTCCCTCGGTTTTGTTGAAACCGCTTTAACAGCCAATTGTTTGCAAAATGAGCGGTTTGTCCGCGCAATTGAAAAAAACACTGCGTTAAAAAGGGTAGCCAGTCCGAAGAAATTGCTAATGTAATAGCCTTTGCAGCATCCCACGAAGCCTCCTATATGACAGGTTCCGATTTGCTTATTGATGGCGGCTGGCTGATTTAATAATGCTAAATAAATATTTTAATAAAGAGAGGAAGATTTTTATGACACAAGAACATTTAGTAGTAGAAAAATTAGGTCCGGTTTTATCGTTAACCTTAAATCGGCCACAGAATTTAAATGCTTTCAGCCCGGAAATGTTTTTGGGATTAAAAGAAGCCCTGAAGAATGCCCAAACCGACGAAGACGTTCAGGTCATTGTGTTATCTGGTGCTGGCCGCTCGTTTTGTGCTGGTGGGGATGTAAAATCGATGGGCGCAGGAGGCAGCATTCAAGTCTATGAGCATATTGGAAAGCTGAATGAGTTGATTCTTTTGATGAAAGAGACGGAAAAGCCGATTATTGCTTCCGTTCATGGTTTTGCTGCCGGAGCGGGTTTCAATCTGGTACTGGCCTGCGATTTGATTGTAGCGGCAGATGACAGTAAATTCGCCCTCAGCTTTTCGCAGGTTGGTTTAATCTCCGATGGAGGAGGATCTTATTTTCTGCCAAGATTAGTCGGGCCGCACTTGGCCAAACAATTCTTCTTTACTGCCGAACCCATTCCTGCAGAGCGTCTAAATCAATTGGGTGTTGTTAATTATTTGCATCCATTGGAAAAACTTCAGGAAGAAACTACTAAACTGGCATTAAAATTGGCGCACGGCCCTGGTAAATCATTTGGAAAACAAAAGAAATTAATAGACCAGGCATTGACAGCCTCGTTAGATGAAATCCTGGAACAGGAACGGCTGATTCAAACTTTAATGGTGCAAACCGAAGACCACCAGGAAGGCATTGCCGCATTTATAGAGAAGCGGAAGCCGGAATTTAAAGGAAAGTAAATAATAAACGTTGCTGAATTCATCTAAGTCATTTGCATCAAGTTCCTCGTATTCTCATGTAATTCCGTGTAAACGTTGCAGGAGTGGAGTGCAGACTCACGGATGGACCTCGGGCAGGCGCGTTTGCTAGCGCACACATACAATGGTGAATGCGGCCTGGCCCGAGACGGCCTTGCGCAAGGATATGAGATCTGTTTCTCTGAGAAATTTGCAGAAATTTAAAATTTAAGGGAGGTTTTTAATTTGACAAACGCTGTAACTGTTGAAAGAAAAGGACATGTTTTGCTTATCGGGTTAAATCGTCCAGAGGAACGAAACATATTCAACATGGACCTGATTTATGGATTAGCTTCTGCATTAGGTGAACTTGAGCATGATCCGGAATTGCGCTGTGGCGTACTGTTTGCTCATGGTAAACACTTTACACTAGGACTGGATTTAGCGGAGTATTCTTCACAAGCTAGTGAGGAAGGGAATGAGTACCCTGATGGTGGGATTGATCCATGGGGAGGACAAAATCCATACCGTACGAAGCCCCTTATTAGTGCCGTTCACGGAATTTGTTTGACTCTAGGTATTGAACTCATCCTTAACTCGGACATACGTTTAGCAGCAAAAGATACGCGGTTTTTCCAATTGGAAGTGCAACGTGGAATTTTTCCATTTGGCGGGGCAACGTACCGTTTCGTACGTGATGCAGGATGGGGAAATGCAATGAGATATATCCTTACAGGCGATGAATTTTCTGCTGAGGAAGCTCATCGTATGGGCATCATTCAAGAAGTTGTGGAACAGGATCAACTTTTGCCTCGTGCGATCGAACTTGCAGAGAATATTGCTAGCCAATCACCACTTGGCACTCAAGAAACAATAAAAAATGCACGATTAGCTATCTTAGAAGGAGAAGAAAAAGCTGCTCAAATGCTCCATCCTGTTATACATAAGTTATTTCAAACGGAGGATGCCAAAGAAGGTGTAGCTTCATTCTTAGAAAGAAGAAAAGCAAACTTTAAAGGGTGTTAACATACTTCTCAATTCCCTTTAAATCTGATTTGAGAAAATGGTTCATATAGGCTCTGATGCTAAGAAAGTGTACAGTTTTCAGAAAAAAGGTAGAATTCGTTAATTGAATTCTACCTTTTTATAGGGCCAAAATCCATTTTACTTTTATAAGTTAGGCTGTTTCTTTTTCCTTTTTTTCAATTTTTCCTATAGTATCATTTTCAATATATCGTGCAATGAGAGAACCAAAAAGTAAGGACCAAACGGGCGCACTTATACTTAATAAGGTAATCTTTGATAAGGCAATAATGAAGGCAAATACAGTACTTATTTTCAATGTTTGCTTTGAGAAAGATTGATGCAAACTATTTCCAAATACACCGAGAAGCGAAAATCCAACAATCATTGAAATGAACTCTTTTGGTAAAGCTTGGATTAGTGGAACCAGTTTCCAAGAGAATAAACCATAAACGAGAAGAAGAACACCCGCCACTACAGCCCCCATGTATCTTTTTTCCTTTGGACCTGCCTCTTCATCTGCACATATTACTGTTGCCATTCCAGCAATATTTGCAGACTGACCTCCAAAAAAGCTTGTTATGATTGAAAATAATCCGCTAAAGGAAATAATTTGATTGATCGGGGTCCGATAATTATTTTTTTCCAATGCACCGACCGCAACTGCTGCATCGTTGCTTAAAATGAGAAAAGCAAGCGGGATAGAAACAGAAAGGAAACTTACTATATTAAAATCAGGTAATTGAATTTCGGGCAAAATCACTCCAGAATTCCATTTAATGTTATTCAATGGATAGATCAGGATCAATAATATAGTTCCAATGACAATCGCTGCAATTACAGGCGGAATTTTTATTTTCCACCTGCTAAAAATAAAAAAGGCCACCAAAGGAATAAATCCAATCAATATTAGCTTGTTGATGGAAACAATAAAATTCACCATATAGTTTGTAATCATTCCTGCCAGCATTGCCGAAATAATTTCTTTAGGCACCAACTTAATCAATTTTGAGAAAAAACCCAGAAATCCAATGAGTACCATTAAAATGCCTGAAATGATATATGCTCCGATTAATTCATGGTAGCTAAACTGCGATGTCATCGTTGTCAGGAATGCAACACCAGTAAGCGTATGGCCGCCAACAATCGGTATCCGACTATACATGGGAAGAATAATGCCAAATAATCCTCCAAATACATAGACTGCAAATATCCATAGAATCGTCTGTGTGGAACTGAAGTTTCCCTTTGTTGCTGCTTCCAATATAAGAGCAGTAGGTCCCGTAATAATGAATATTCCTGCAATCAAACCTGCCGAAATATTTTTATGATTTAAATCCTTATGGGATACTCTATTCCTGCTATTTCTATCCACTGGAAAACTATTCATGTTTCTCCCCCTTTTTTATATGAAGTGCTTGCTTTATATTCTATTAAAAATTATGAAATTACATAATTTTAGCTATTCTTTCATAATAAAAGATTTAACAGCTTTTTAACCCTCCAATCAAATATTTTTATTACCATCCATTTAAATTTATGAAATATATAAATTTATAAAGTGGCTCGCAATAAATCAGTGGATGTGATTTGTGGGTAACAATTTATAGAAAAATATTTTCTATAAATTATTAGTAAATGGATGGTTAAAAAAGTATATAAGTAGATGATGATTATTACCTTATAGTTAATAACCGGTTTCTTTAAGGGACTCGGTCCATGATGGAGTATAAGCATCCAAGATTTTAGTCTAAAAACAAACAAAATGGGGTCAGACATTGGTCCGACCCCATTTTATCGTAAGAATTGGTAATCCATTCTAGATTTTGGATGGAGTTAAACAAATCTTAGTCTAATTCTATTATTGAAAATTTGATTCCTATTTGAAAAAACAAAAGATCCTCCTGAATAATTGATGTTTAGCTCATGATCGTACGTTTCTTCAATGTCACCGTCAATCATGATGTTTATACCATCTATATTCAATAATTTTTCATAAGAATAATTCTCTCTTAACGGGACTACTTTCATTTCATAAATAGTGTTTACAATATCACAACTGCCCGGATCCATAGATAATTGAATCATCTTATCGTGACTTACTTGACTCAGCGCCTCTTTCGCTTGATCTGTAATGGTAATGTTCATAAGGTTGTTGTTTCCTCTTTTCATATTTTATTTTTATTTTTCCTTTATTAATCTCCTCTATCCAAACAAAAAAATGAATACGCAACTAAGGTAAAATGATTATATTAATAACACAAATTTTGAAAGACAAGAAAAGGTGATTAATGTCACAAGAAGTTCAAATATATATTAATAAATTTTTGTTCCGTTTGGATGGTCCACCAAGCGACGATTGTAGCGTTTTAGAGGGCTTTCAGTAAAAAGTGGATGATTATATTTACTGATAAATGGATGGTTATTAATTCAATTCCATATATTATACTTTTAAAGTGGATATACTGATAAGGCTAATACAATTGATTCTTGTTAGGTCAAAGTTCAATTATCTAAGATTACAAATATTTTAATAGAGGTGTTACATGAAGATTTTAACCACCTTGGTAATCGCAGTTATCATAATCGCCATTATTTCAACATTATTAATAGCTGGAAAAGCAGACGTAAAATATAGTAGTTCTACAAAAAGAAACACTACAAATTTGACATTGATTTATGCTATTACTATTCCATTAATTTTAATTGCTCTTGGAATATTTATTGTATTTTTTACTTAATTTCTTCTAAAACCGATTGAACCTATTGTCATAATGACGATAGGTTTTTTTAAAAATTAAGCTGTGTTAAACGATATAGTTGTTTTTTATACTCTGTTGATTGGAGCGGAAGGCGCTCGACTCCTGCGGGAGTACGGGGCTGGGGAGACCCCACAGGCGCTTTCAGCGCCGAGGAGGCTTCCCGGCACGCCCGCGGAAAGCGAGCGCCTGAAGCAGAAATCAACAGACAAATTTAACAGAGCCAAAAATTAAAGATTACTTCTGATTTAAACAAATAAAGGAAGACAATAATTTGAATATAAACAAATTAAAGATAATAAGGAATGTATTATATGGATTGGAAACCAGATCGAACATCAAAAAAAGCTATATATAACCAACTGGCAGAATATATCGAAAACGGAATTGCGCATGGTACTTTTCCACCAGATAAACCATTGCCTTCTGAGAGAACCTTAGCTAAAGATCTTAATATTAATAGAAGTACAGTTGTGGCTGCATATGATGAATTGGAGTCAAATGGGCTAATTCAAAGAACTAGAGGAAGCGGAACAACTATAAGTAAAGATATTTGGGGAATTACCAAGAAACGTATTCCTTCCTGGAACAGGTATATCGAAGCAGGATCCTTCTTACCTAACTTGCCTGTAACCCAGAGGATCAGGAGAGAAGCCGTAGAACATAAGTTAATTAATCTAGCTAGCGGAGAACTTTCAGAGGATCTATTTCCATTGAAATACTTAAGAGAGATTACTTCTTCTCGGTCGTTTGTTGGAAGCTTAGGTTATGATCATCCGCAAGGAAACGCAATATTACGAGAAACCATTGCAAAGCATGTTAAGCAATATCGAAAAATAGAAACGAATCCTTCATCCATCTTAATTACATCTGGGGCACAACAAGCATTACACTTAGTGGTTCAATGTCTATTAAAACAAGGTGATGCAGTGGTATTGGAAGATCCCTCTTACAACTATAATCTTCCAATATTTAAATCAGCAGGACTGAGACCTTATTACATTCCTGTAAACCATGATGGTATCAACCCTGATGACTTACTTTCCTTGTATAAAAAGCATCGAATACGAATGATATTCCTGAATCCTTCTTTTCAAAATCCAACGGGCGCATTCCTTAGTGAAAAGAAACGGAAAGCGATTCTTGAAATATCTTCAGAACATGGGATCCCTGTTGTTGAAGATGACCCTTATAGTTTAACATCCTTTACAGGGGAAAAGGTCTCTACTTTAAAATCAATGGATGTCAATGGAAATGTTTTATATATTAGCTCTTTATCAAAGATCGTTGCTTCAGGATTAAGGATTGGGTGGATCATAGGCCCTACCTCTGTTATTGAAAGACTCTCAGATGCGAAACAGCAAATCGATTTTGGTCATGCAAGTTTTACACAGTGGATAGCAAATGATTTTATAGAATCCGAAAATTTTCATTCTCATATTGCAAATTTAAACAAGCAATTAGAAAAAAGAAGAGACCAAATTATTAGAAGTATTAAATTTTATTTGAAGGATAAAGTTGATTATTCCACTCCTATGGGCGGCATTCATATTTGGTGCAAGATAAAAAAAGAGGTAAATGAAACGCAATTATTGGAGGAATCGATCAAAAAGGGAGTCATTTATGTGCCTGGCTATACGATGGGTTCTCAAAAAGGTTTTGTTCGTTTTACATTTGCGAGGGAAAATGAAGAATCAATTGATGAAGGAATTAAAAGGTTTGCGGAAGCACTTGCGTCTACTAATATTTGAAGTTAGAAGGGATCATGTTATTGACGTGATCCTTTTTTTTGATAAACAAAAAATGGATGGTGAAAGAAGTAGTTCATTGGATGGTCATAAAAATTTAAAATCCGATAATATGGAGAAGTGGATTCTTATATGTCTATTTATTTAGATGTTTTATGAAGTTTTTCATGTAATTTTGTGAATCAATTCACAATTATCACTTTGAGGGAAAGGTTGTGTTTCAAATGAATCAGATTTTGAAACGTAAGGAGTTAGATAGTATTTAGCCTTACACACCAGGTAAACCTTTATAGGAGGAAAAAAGGAATTAGGCTTGCAACAAGTAATTAAATTAGCATCTAATGAAAATTCTCTTGGTGCTTCACCGAAAGCAATTGAAGCCATCTCTAACATACTTAATGAATTAAATCGTTATCCTGATGCAAATGCCGTTGAGTTAAAGAAGACAATTGCTTCCTGCCTTGATTTAAAAACGGATTAATTGATCTTTACAAACGGAGCAATATGGGGTAGGCACAATAGCAATTAACTCGACAGATTTAAGAATTGCCTTTTCTTGTGTTGAAGAAGACGATTTAGAAGAACTCTCTTTGAATTTATTTATAAAGGTATAGAAGATTTATTAACAAAGGAAGTTGAAAACATTGTCTAATGCAACTGAAACATTGGAAGGATGGTACTGTCTAAACGATTTTCGCAAGATCGACTGGAAAAGCTGGAAGTCTTTAAATGATGACAAACGTCAAGAGGTGGTTAACGAGATAATTGAATTGTGGAATCAATGGAATGGTATTCAAGATCGAGGAGAAGGTAGTCAGGCGTTCTATCAAATATTGGGACATAAAGCTGATATTATGTTTATGTTTTTTCGTCCCACCCTTGATGAACTAACTCAAATAGAATTAGCATTTCATAAAACTAAATTCGCTGAGTATACGGTCCAAACGACATCGTATGTTTCAGTAGTCGAACTAAGTAACTATCTTCCAAAAGGGGAAGATCCATATGCTAAACCTGAAATAAGAGAACGTTTGTATCCCAAAATTCCTAGTGTGAAATATATTTGTTTCTACCCGATGAATAAGCTACGTATCGGTAGTGATAATTGGTACATGTTATCAACCGAAGAACGCAAGAAAATGATTCGAAGCCATAGCTTAATAGGCCGGCAATAGGCCGGTAAGGTAAAGCAAATCATTTTAGGATCAGTGGGATTAGACGATTATGAATGGGGCGTAGCATTATTTGGGGAGGATCCGATTCAATTTAAAAAACTAATTTACGAAATGCGATTCGATGAAGTTAGTGCCCGATTTGGAGAGTTTGGTTCTTTTTATGTAGGAAGGTACCTGTCTAAAGAACTCTTTAATCATCTACTACAACTATGATTTTACAAAATATAAGATGAGAAAGGGTGTGTTACACATTGGTACACCAATTTGAAACACCATTATTTACAGCCCTAAAAAAACATGCAGAAAAAAATCCGATCCAATTTCACATTCCAGGTCATAAAAAAGGGAACGGAATGGATCCTGAATTTAGAGAATTTATCGGTGAAAATGCACTTTCAATCGATTTAATCAATATAGCGCCATTAGATGACCTGCATCTCCCTAAAGGAATTATTAAACAGTCACAGGAGTTAGCTGCTGAAGCTTTTGGTGCTGATTATACCTTCTTCTCTGTACAGGGAACAAGTGGAGCCATTATGGCTATGATTATGTCAGTTTGTGAACCAGGTGATAAGATTTTAGTTCCGCGAAATGTTCACAAATCAATCATGAGTGCGATTGTTTTTTCTGGAGCCGTTCCGATTTTTATTCATCCAGAAGTGGATGCACACTTTGGTATTTCTCATGGTATTACACCCGATTTGATTGAGAGAGCATTAGTTTTACATCCGGATACAAAAGCTGTGCTTGTCATCAATCCTACGTATTATGGTGTATCGGGTGATTTAAGAAAAATTGTGAAGATTGCCCATTCAAGGAACATACCAGTACTTGTAGATGAAGCACACGGAGCACATATTCATTTTCATCAGGAACTACCTTTATCCGCAATGGAGGCCGGGGCTGATTTGGCTGCAACAAGTGTGCATAAATTAGGGGGATCTCTTACTCAGAGTTCTATTTTGAACCTTCGCGGCAACATAGTATCGTCTAAACGAGTTCAATCTGTATTAAGTATGCTTACAACAACGTCTACTTCTTATTTATTATTAGCCTCTTTAGATGTTGCCAGAAAATCATTAGCTACGGAAGGACAAGCACTGTTGGAGGACACTATTAGAAAAGCCGAGAAAACACGTTCAAAGATTAATCAAATTGACCATATATATTGCATGGGTCGAGAAGTTCTGGAATCCAGCGCGGCTGTGGCGATGGACCCTACCAAACTGTTAATATCAGTGAAAGAGCTTGGAATTACTGGTTATGAAGTTGAAAAGTGGCTTCGAAACAAATTTAATATTGAAGTTGAATTATCTGATCTTTACAACATCCTTTGTATCGTGACAGCAGGGGACTCTGAGGAAGATTTGATGACACTTGTACAGGCCTTATCGCAACTTTCACGAGAATATAAGAATCAAGCAGATGAAAATGTAGACAGTTCAGTCTTGTTACCTGAGATTCCATTGTTAGCTTTAACACCGCGCGATGCTTTTTACGAGAAAACCGAAGTGATTTCATTTGAACAGTCTGCCGGCAGAATTATTGCGGAATTTGTAATGGTATATCCTCCTGGAATACCAATCTTTATACCAGGAGAAATAATAACAGAAGATAATATACTCTATACAAGAAAAAATATCGAAGCTGGTCTTCCTGTTCAGGGTGCAGAAGATGATGAACTAAATACTATACGTGTGATTAAAGAACATTCAATAATTAAATAAATTTGAGATATTCTGGTTTTATTATATGTGAATTAAATCACATTCTATCAACGTTTTATTTGAAACTATCTAATGAAAAAGAAAGGCGGAAAAATTCGTCAAAATTTTGTTCGCACAATTGTAAAAATTAAATATTTACAATTGTATAGGGAAGGAATAAAGGAATATCTGGTTTCTCCATTTTTGAAAGGTAAGGAGTATCAAGGGAATTGGATGGGTTAATTCTATGATATTTGGATGGTCTGTTTTAATGATCTTTCTATTATTATATTGATTAAATATCTACTAGAGGTGCTTAAATATGGTGAATACGAATCAAAGTGTAAGGGTTGCTGTTATCCAAGCTGCTCCCATAATAATGGACCTTAGCGCAACAATAGAAAAATCAGTAAGATTAATAAGAGAAGCTGGAGAAAGAGGGGCAAAGATTGTTGTTTTTCCTGAGGCCTTTATCCCTGCATACCCTAGAGGCTTATCATTTGGTACGGTTATTGGAAGCCGTACGGAAGACGGAAGGAAAGATTGGTATCGATATTGGGAGAACTCAATTCCTGTACCTGGTGAAGCGACAGAAGTACTTGGGGAAGCTGCAAAAGAGGCTGGCGTTTACCTTGTTATGGGAGTGATTGAACGAGATAGCGAAAATAGTGGAGGAACTCTTTATTGTTCGGTTATTTTCATCGGCCCAGATGGATCCCTTTTAGGAAAACATCGTAAATTAAAACCCACAGCAGCCGAACGAATCGTTTGGGGTGAGGGCGATGGAAGTACTCTCCCTGTATTTGATACCCCGTTTGGAAAGATTGGTGCATTGATTTGTTGGGAAAACTATATGCCTTTAGCAAGGACCGCCATGTATGCTCAGGGGGTTCAACTTTATATTGCACCAACTGCCGATGCTAGGGAGTCATGGCAGTCAACTATTCGCCATATTGCAATGGAAGGAAGATGCTTTGTTCTATCTTGCAATCAATATGTAACGAAGGATATGTATCCTGGAGATTTAGCTTGTTATGATGATTTAAAGTCTGCTCCCGAAGTGATGTGTAATGGAGGAAGTGCAATTGTTGGACCTTTGGGTGAATACATTCTTGAACCTGTTTGGGGAAAAGAAGATATCATCATTGCTGACCTTGATATGAAACAAATCGCATACAGCCAATTTGATTTTGATCCAGTAGGTCATTATTCAAGACCGGATGTTTTTAAATTGTTAGTTAACAAAGAAAAACAAGAGAGCACACTTTGGAAGAGATAACACCATATATATTCTAAGTTATAAAGCCGTTTTCTTTTCAATAGAATTCGGCTTATCTATTGGGATGCCAATATCAATTCAATCGGTATCGATGGGAGATGGATTTTGGAAGATTGTTCTGAAAGTCGAATAAGAACGAAGTCGAAATGGAAATCATAATCACATTTTTATATTTAGAAAATAGCATTTGAATTAAAAAATGGAAAACTCTTGACAGAGCATCTCTGATTAAATATAATATTTCTAGAAATACTGAAATAAAGATTGCTGAAAGGAGGTTTTTATCGGTGAATGATGATATTGCAGTAAAAGTCTATAAGGCACTAGGTGAATCGACTCGTTTACAAATCGTAAAATTACTTACTCAACAATCAGAGTTAGCTTGCCTAGAAATGGCAAATCAATTAAAAGTCCCGAACAATTCAACATTGACGCATCATTTAAAACCATTACTCGATTGCGGATTATTAGCAGTTCGCAGAGAGGGAACCTTCAGATATTACAGTTTACAACGAGAAGTCCTTGCTCAATACGCTCCCGCTTTACTTTAATGTTAAAGCGGAATAATTTTACTTTAAATTTCATTATTTATAGAAATACTGAATAACTTGAATTGAGCGAAGAAAATGTAAGGGTCAAATTAGCAAAGAAACAAATTCTTGAGGAAATTAAAAAATGGTTTAATAGGTTCTTTCATTTTGAAAATTATTTTAGTATTTATATAAATATAGAAATATATAAATTAATAATATTTCGAGGAGAAAATTTCACATGTCAAATACAGCAAAGATTTATATTTTAGCACTGATAAGTTTTTTAGTCGGTACTTCACAACCCATCATCTCAGGTATTTTGGATAAAATGGCAGAGGCTCTAGGAGTGTCAATTGGAGCGGCTGGTCAATTAATTACAGTCTTTTCATTAGCCTATGCCATCGGTACACCTATATTACTGGTATTAACGGCTAAAATGGAAAGACGTAAATTACTGATCTATGCGTTATTTGTTTTTATTATAGGAAATTTACTTTCAGTGATTGTTCCAGGGTATGGATTATTTATAATTGCTCGCATTCTTATGGCTTTAAGTACAGGTGTAGCAGTCGTTACAATTTTAAATATCGCAGCAAAGATTGCACCTCCTAATAAAAAGGCCAGTTCAATTGCAACAGTTGTCATGGGATTTACCGCATCATTAATCATTGGCGTTCCTATTGGCCGATTTATTACATCCACGTATAGCTGGAAATTTGTATTTATCGGTACCGCAATATTAGTTTTACTTGTCATTTTTATTGTTTTAAATACAATACCAAAAATGAATGGTGATGCTTCAATCCCTTTAACAAGACAAATTGCTATGTTCAAAAAACCAAAAATTGCTTTAGCATTATCAATCACCTTCTTTTTAATGACAGGATACGGAATTCTTTTTACTTATTTATCTCCATTCCTTGTAAAAAATGTAGGTATGAGTGATTCTCTTGTAAGTATTACTTTACTAGTTCTTGGAGTTGCAAGCTTATTTGGTTCTAAACTAGGTGGATTAAGTGCAGATAAGAGAGGCGTCATTTTTACATTAAAAATAGGGTTACTTGTAAACGTAACATCTTTAGTCGTGCTTTCATTCCTATCAAATTCAATTATTGCTGTTTTTGTTATATTGACAGTCTGGTCATTTGCAGGCTGGTCATCAGGTGCAACTCAGCAATTTAATTTAGCAACGCTATCACCTGAATCCTCAGATGTGTTGCTAGGTCTGAACCAATCGATGATGCAATTTGGCTTTGCGGCTGGTGCAGGTTTTGGTGGAATAATTGTGGGGCAACTATCATTGTCTTTCATTACATGGTTCAGTGCCTTAAGTATTGTGTTTGCAGGTATTACAACATTTGGATTATCACGTTTCTTAAATAATAAAAAGGTAGTCAACCAAGATTTTGCGCCACAAAAGCAATCTTTGCCAAATTTGGAATCTTAACTCGTTATCTTTGCATTTTTGTTTTCACATCAACTTTTTCGAAAGAAAAGACATATTTTGTCTAATAATTTAATAGTAGATTCTTACATCTGAAAGGAGATTACTTATTATGGATATTTCACAACAAACCGCGCTCGTTACTGGCGCAAACCGAGGACTTGGTCGACAACTCGCTCTTGAACTGATTTCTCGAGGTGCTACTGTTTATGCGGGGGCACGCAACACTGATAGTATCCAACTACCGGGAGCAAAACCATTGCAAATCGATATCACCGATCCTACCTCTGTGGCAGCGGCTGCAGAGGTAGCGGGAGACGTGACTCTCTTGATAAACAATGCTGGGGTGTCGACAGGCTCCTCCCTTATCAATGGTAGTTTGGAGGACATCCACACCGAATTTAATACACACTTTTTCGGAACTCTTTCGATGGTTCGCGCCTTCGCACCGAAGATCGCCTCGAACGGGGGCGGTACTATTCTAAACATTCTTTCGGTGTTGTCCTGGTTCAGTAGCGTGAATTCAGGAGCATATTCTGCTGCGAAGTCGGCCGAGTGGGCTCTAACCAACGCAATTCGTTTAGAACTGGCTGACCAGAAAGTACGTGTAGCGGGACTTCATGTCGGGTACATGGACACAGACATGACTGCCCGCATCACCGCACCTAAGTTAAATGCAGCTGACGTAGCTAAGCTCGCTATCGACGGAATCCAGGCTGATAGCTATGAAATTCTTGCCGACGAGTTGAGCCGAAAGGTTCAGAAAGGTCTGGCTGGAGGAGTATCGGCTCTTTACCCACAGTTCGTATGAGCAATATTGCTGACTAGTAATTAGGTGCAAATTCTAATAGACTTGGCATTATCAACAGGGGATGAAGATTGGTTTATTGAACTTTCTTCCCTGTTGAATTCAATGAAGCAGCTTGTTAATGGAGTAAATTTAAGATTGGTACTTTTTAAAAGTGAACTGTAATTTTTTATTTTACATTTAGACAGGGGATAATGACATGCGATAAATTTTGAATTATAAACGAGAAATAAGGTGCTTGAAAGGAACAGAAAGATTAAAAAAGCGTTTATAAATTAATAAAATTGGAGGATTTCATAATGGCTATTTTACACGTTTCAGATCAATCATTTACTACAGAAATTAAAAAGGGATTAGTGTTAGCAGATTTTTGGGCACCTTGGTGCGGCCCTTGTAAAATGATTGCACCTGTATTGGAAGAAATTGATATTGAAATGGGAGATCAAGTTAGAATTATCAAACTTAATGTAGATGAAAACCCGGAAACAACAAGGGCGTTTGGTGTCATGAGCATTCCAACCTTGATTCTTTTCAAAGACGGAGAAGCTGTAGACCAGATGATTGGCTTTCAACCAAAATCAGTTTTGACTGAATTGATTTCAAAGCAAGCGTAAAACAGCATAATAAGATTACAATCGGTAGAGGAGAAAAGACTACATGAATTTAACATTTTAACGTAAAAATGTTGGTCGGACCCCTAAAGTTATTTATGGTAACCAAGTAAAGAAAAGTTATATAAATGATTCTTTTCTACATTAAAAAATTAAAAGGAGTGTAACATATGGTGGAAGTGACTGTGACTCTTAATTACAAAGGTAAAAATTATTTAACAAATGTAATTGTTAAGAAGGAAACACCTGAACTACAAATTTTGCGTTTAGCAGAGGAACAAATTAAGAAACAATGGTGAAATTAATAAAGTGAAATATATTTAATAGATAGGGTGGAATGTATAAATATCCCCAATCCAGCTTTATCAAGGGTTCTAAGCTTGATGAGCATGGGGGTCAATTGTATTCTTTGTAAGAAATCCTCGTGTTCAACCACGAGGATTTCTTAATAATCACTATCAACATGTATCATATTAGTCGCTTTTTAAGCGTAAAACATGACTTTTTGTTTTTATTAATAACCAGTAGAGTCTGCTTTACCAGTGAATAAGGCAACACTTGAGCTTGAACCAATTCTTGTTGCTCCCGCTTGTACCATGGCTTTCAAATCGTTAAGATCACGAACGCCGCCGGAGGCTTTTACTCCGATGTCTGGGCCTACTGCTTTTCTCATTATTGCAACATCCTCGACTGTTGCCCCGTACAAAGAAAAGCCAGTTGATGTTTTGACAAAATCAGCTCCCGCTTTTACCGCTAATTCACATGCACGAACTTTTTCTTCTTCTGTTAATAAGCACGCCTCTATTATTACCTTAACTAATGCTTTTCCTTTTGCAGCATCTACAACCACACGAATATCTTGCTCTACAAGTTCATCATTTTTATCTTTCAATGCCCCGATATTGATTACTGTATCGACTTCCGTAGCGCCATTCTCAATTGCATTTTTTGCCTCAAACGCTTTTGTTTCAGGGGTATTGGCCCCTAATGGAAACCCAATCACTGTACAAACCTTTACATCTGTTTCGTTTAAAATTTCTGCTGCCTTTTGTACCCAAGTTGGGTTTACACATACAGAAGCGAAACCATATTGCTTTGCTTCTTCACATAGCTTTACAATCGCTTCTTTTTTTGTGTCCGCCTGTAATAATGTATGATCAATTAAATTTGCATAATTCAAATGAAACAACCCCTTATAAAATAATTTGGAATAATAGTCGTCAGACGACTAACAACAATATTCGTTCCGATTATAACAAGAAAATCACTTAAGTACACATCTATTTTATATTTCAATAAATCGTCACATTTCATACAATTCACTTCCATTTTCATTTTCACCAGATTCTATCTAGGTTTTATTGGCATGTGGAATTCATTAAAATAAGTGGATGGTTAATATTATATAAAATTGGATGGTTATTTTTCTGAGATGCTCTTTAATATAGGAGGGATAGATAGTATCTTTCGATTTCCATTTATGTTGCCGAAAATTTAACACACATCTTGTAGGAGGCTTACTATTCAATCTGTCTCTACGTCTCGATAAAAATTAGTTATTCCATTAAAAAGCGTACAAACACTTAATAATCTTAAACCTAATTTTGAATACTTATGCAGATTATGTGATGAGTTTAACACTACTGGATTTTATCCTTTTGCCATTGAACAGAAAAGTAAGCAGTGTGTCCAGGCACGTCAATTCCCCAAAAGAGCTGGAAATAACGAAGATCCAGCAACTGGTGTAGCTGCGTCTGCATTAGGTGCATATTTAACCGAGCACAAAGTATTCTACCCTTTAAAGGATGCTTGGAACAGTTATAAGATTATTCAAGGAGTCGCAATGGGACGGCCAAGCATTATTTCATCCGAAATGTTTATCTAAGAAAATAAAATTCTCAGAACCAGAATTTAAGGAAATGCTTTAGAAAAACTATAAATGTTCTAGTGTGCTTAACTTCATATCATCCATTTATAATATTAAAGATTGGGCTCTTACTTGAACAGCCGGGCTATCTTAGCCGGCTGTTTGTTTCTTAAAAAATTGGAAGTTTTTTTGCAAAAAGGTAAATGCATTTAATGAATTCGGAAAAATAACAGGAATCGATAAAACAGGTAACGGTTGTACAAATGAATAGTAAAATGCTTTTATTTAAAAATAAACAAGATAGAGAATGGAGTTTAATCCCTTTCTCTAGTTTCAAATTTTGAAAGGTAGTCTTTTAAAAATCCTATCGATCGATTTATATAAATGGTGTCGTTATATAGCTTTGTCATCATAAGAGATCCTTCAATGGTAGATATAATAATTGTCGTGACTGTTTCCGAATCTATTGTAGAGATTATTTCACTGTTTCTTATCCCAGTTCGAATAATTTGAAGGATCATAGAATAAAGATCATTCATTGCTTTTCTGGTCTCATCACGTAAGTCAGGGTGCGCATCATCGGACTCGATTGCTGCATTAAGAATTGGGCAGCCGCCAGGAATTGGCTTGTCTTCTGCTAATAACAAAAAGACTTCGAGAAGAGCATTTAATTTTTCGATAGAAGTATATTTGCTCCTAATTGCATCTTGAAATGTTGTGGACATCGTTTCAATACAAAATGAAAATGCATCCAAAGAAAGTTCTTGTTTGCTTTTAAAGTGATTATAAATCCCTCCTTTTTCCATACCAGTCTTTTTCATAATATCTGTAATGGAAGTTGCCAAGTATCCCTGGGTATTTAGAAGTCCAGAGGCCTTTTCAATAATCATCTGTTTTGTTCGTTCTCCCTTACGCATGTTTAACCCTCATTTTTATTAGTATTTTAAAACCGAACGGTCTTTTTAATGTAAGTATAACCTTTTATGTAATTGAAATCCTCTTTATTTATTAGAATATTCAAATCATATTGACGACTTTAACTAAGTTTAGTGTATAATAAAAAACAGACCGGTTTGTATTTTTTATTGGAGGGATTTATATGAACGAAAGAATTTTATCAATGCAAAAAATAATTAATCGTGAGGTTCCGCCGCCGCCTATCGCCAAGTTAATTGGTGCAGAGCTGTTACTAATCGAGGAAGGTAAAGCAATTTTTGAATTAGAGTGTAATACAGAGAAACATGCAAATCCAATGGGAACAATCCATGGAGGAATACTATGTGATATAGCCGATATGGCAATGGGAGTAGCCTTTTCAAGTTTGTTAGAAATGAATGAATCTTTTACAACTGTTGAACTTAAAATCAATTATTTGAAACCGATTTGGAATGAAAAAATTACAGCAAAAGGTGAGGTTATAAAGAAGGGAAAGACGATGGGGCTTATCAAGTGCGATGTTTTTGATGAAGGTGGTTCATTAGTTGCCCATGCTTTAAGTACCTGTATGGTCCTTCGTGGTGAAAAATCAGTAGGAAGATAAAAAGTGTCAAGTAGAGATTTTAGAATTAGACGGTGAATTATTTATTATAAAAGCAGAAAAAAGTTCAATCGTCGATTTGAATAAAGCAGGTAAGGTCGGGCTCCATGAACTGGGGAGGGGAGAGTAATTCTTAGTATGTGATGTGATTATCCCACACTATTATTTCTGTAATCAGAATTATTTGACGTATAAAGCATCTAAGTATAGTTCTGATTACGTTTTTACCATGAAATTAAAAAATAATTGTGCCATAGAAAGAAGGTACACTCATTGGTTCAAAAACGACAAGGAATTTACTTTGGCTGGTATATTGTTATTGTAAGTATGATCATTACCATGTTAACGGTAGGGCTTCGCTTGGGGATAGGACCATTTGTATTACCGATGATGGAAGATTTAAATGTAACACGAACATTTATTTCAATGATCATTTCTGTGGGTATGATTATGTATGGTGTTGGAATGCCTATCGCGGGTTATTTATGTGGAAAATATAGTACAAAATTTGTTCTTCTGCTGGGGCTTGTCATCATTGAGTTATCGGTTTTGGGAACGGTGTTAACAAACAATGTCTGGATTTTTTTCTTGATGTATGGCGTGTTTCTGTCGTTCGGTCTAGCATTTACTAGCCCCGTTGCACTAACTCCGATTATTAGTCGTTGGTTTGTTCGTCAAAGGGGGAAGGCATTGTTTTCTCTATCAACAGGGTCAATGGCTGGAATTGCTATTTTTAATCCGTTGGCTACTTTTATGATTGAGTCCAGTGGTTGGCGGAGTACCTTGTTCATTTTTGCTTTCATTTTTGTCATATTAATTGTTCCTGCTGCCATTTTGATTTTTAAAGAAGATGTTCCAGAAGGTGCTGATTTAAAAGAAGATTCTTCAAGCACCATGACCTCTACTTATGCATTAACACAAAAGCTCACTTTGCGAGATGCTATTCGCTCAAAAGCGTATTGGCAAATTGTAGCAGGATTATTTGCTTGTGGGTTCAGTATGAACTTACTAGGTTCCCATGCATTTCCGATGTTAATAGATCATCATTTTTCCCCTGCTACTGCTTCATTTGGAGTTGGACTGATTGGGCTTGTTGCAATCTTTAGCACACTTGTTTTAGCCTCAATTGCTGACCGTTTTGCCAAACGTAAGCTACTATTTTTTATTTATTTTATACGTGGTTTGGGTTTTTTAGGCTTGGTATTTTCACAGAACACGTGGCAACTTTATTTAGTTGCAGCGTTGGGTGGATTAGTATGGGCAGGGAGTATAGCAATGTCTTCCGCTATTTTAGGAGACCTTTTTGGTGTAAGGCAGCTCGGTGTGCTTTACGGATGGGCTTATGTTGGTCATCAAATAGGAGGAGCAATCTCTTCATTTCTTGGTGGGTGGGGCTATGAGGTCTTTGGCACATATGTTTTTTCATTAGGATTAGCCGCATTCTTATTAATAAGTGCAGGCATTATTTCATATCTAATTCCTGATAAACTCAAGATGAAAAAAATTAAACAAGATAAACTTATAAGTAATAGCACAACATCTTCTTAATTATATGGAAAGCTCTTCTATGTGATATAGCCGATATGACAATGGGCGTGGCCTTTTCAAGTTTGTTAGAAATGAATGAATCTTTTACAACTGTTGAACTTAAAATCAATTATTTGAAACCGATTTGGAATGAAAAAATTACAGCAAAAGGTGAGGTTATAAAGAAGGGAAAGACTATCGGGCTTATCAAGTGTGATGTTTTTGATGAAGGTGGTTCATTAGTAGCCATGCTTTAAGTACCTGTATGGTTCTTCGTGGTGAAAAATCAGTTGGAAGATAAAAAGTGTCAAGTAGAGATTTTAGAATTAGACGGTGAATGATATATTAAAGCGGAAAAAAGTTCTAACGTCGATTTGAATAAAGCAGGCAAGTTCGGTCTCCAATGAACTGGGAAGAGGAGAGTAATTCTGCTCTTATTGGCTTGACACTTACCTACTAGTAAGTTAATATACAGTAGTGGAAATCGAAATACACAAATTTTAGGCCTGGCACTAAAACTTATTCCGGAAAAGAGTTATGTTGCCATAAGTTTTGATGATTTCTCCAAACAGCAGGGGGTAAATAAGGCAAGCTTTCACTATCATTTTGAAAAAATAGAAGATTTCGGAGTTGCCGTTACTGATAAATCAGTAGCTTATACATTTCTGTCATGGATAGAAGGTACTTTGCAATATTAACGCATGTTAGTAAAGGATGTATGATCCCAAGTTCTGAATCAAATAAACCGTCTTTTTAAAAATTAAAAGGCGGTTTTTCTAGGAATATAACTTACCAACTAGTAAGTAAAATAAAATTGAGAAAGTAGGAATTTCTAAAATGAAAAGGATGCTTTGGGTTTATCTTATAATGTCCTGCTGTGCAACATTTATTACACCGTTATTTCCTTTGTACAGTGAACATTATCAATTGAATAGTCTGCAAATTACGATTTTGTTTGCCGTTTATGCCGCTATCCTACTGCCGACTTTGTTTGTTGTAGGAGCCAAAGGGAGCGCCTGGGGATTGAAGAGGGTGCTTCGCAGCAGTATATGGATTTCCATCGCATCAACGTTGCTTTTACTAGGAAGTTTTGATGCTTGGATGCTCTATGCTGCAAGAATATTGGAAGGTATTGCATATGGCTCTTTTACAGGTACTGCCGCTGCATTTTTAATAAAACAAATCTCTCCAAATAAAGTAAGTACAGCTATCAAGTTATCAGGAGCAACGGTACTCATCGGCTTTGGCCTAGGTCCAGCTATTGCTGGTTTAATTTTGCAATATTTACATCTGCAGCCGCTTAGAGTACCATTCTGGTTTTTACTTGTAATGCTAATTACTTCTTTAGTAATTCTGGAAACTCTTCCTAAGCATGAGGATCCCCTCATGCAGAAACCGGCTAAGACTAAGATATCACTTGGAGTGCCTAATAGTATTCGTTCACATTTTTGGTCATTTGCTGCACTGCCGATCTTTACTGTTTTCACAATTCAAGGAATTGCGTTATCCCTAATACCTTCTTTCGTCAGAAATGTCATTCACACTTCAAATCTTGCCTTTTCAGGGATTATAATCTTGTTGCTTCTTGGAGGAGGGGCTTTGGCTCAGTTCGTTCCTTGGCCGAGTCATCCAGTCTCACGAATGCGCTTTGGAATCTTACTACTTGCTATTGGATCATGGGGCATTGTATTTTCTGGTCTGACAGCGAATTTATTTTTGGTATGGGCCAGCATATTCATTCAAGCAATTGGCGGTGGGTGGACGTTTCAAGTTGCTTTAAGGTTTGCCAGCCAGTTGCCGAAACCGGAAGAACGTCCGCGAGTCATTTCGGCATTTTATTTATGCGCCTACTCCGGATTCATAATTCCTCCTATTGGAGTCGGAGTGCTGACTCAATTTTTTAGCTTGAACTTCTCATTGATTATTCTAAATTTGTTTGCTGCGGTAATTGTTATCTATGTGTTGATTTATTCAATCAGATTTAATCGTTATTATTCTAAATATTCTAAAGTTGCATCAACAGAGAAATCCATGCAAGATTTTATAAATTGTCACAATAAAATGGAAGTAATGCTGGAAATTTTAAGAGAGAATGTAAAAATCCACGGCTCAGAGAGCATACAAGCCCAAATTGAGAATGAAAATTTCCAAGCAGCGAATCAAATATTACAGTTACTAAATGAATTCACTAAAATAGAATTCAATTCAAATGCAGAGCAAATTATGGAATTTTCAAAATCACTAGTTGTAAATATAAAGGAAAATTTCGGGAGAAAATATTAAAGAGCAACAAATTATTAAATTCAAAAAGCAAAAAGTTATTGATCGATCGCTGTCAAGTTTTGTCATCAAAGCGGAGGAGCGGATCTGAATAATTAAAAAGGGAGAAATGATTACGATGAGTAAAGTATGGTTTATTACAGGAACTTCGTCAGGATTCGGACGGCAATTTGTGCAGCAGCTGCTTCAAGCAGGAGACAAAGTGGTCGCAACGGCACGCAAACTTGAATCTATTCAGGATTTTAAAGAACTGGCACCGGATCGTGTTCACCTATCAGCTTTGGACGTGACAAATAAGGCGCAAATTCAATCCGCCGTTCAAGAAGCCGTTGACGTTTTCGGGAAAATCGATATTGTGGTGAATAATGCCGGATACGGACTGTTCGGAATGATGGAGGAGTATACGGATGAACAAATCCGGAAGCAGTTCGACGTCAACGTGTTCGGTGTACTAGATGTCATCCGAGCAACACTCCCAGTCTTTAAACGTCAAGGATCGGGCCATTACGTTAATTTTTCATCCTTCTTCGGAACTTGGTCCATGCCTCCGTACAGCATATACGCTGCATCCAAGTTTGCAGTTGAAGGCTTCTCCGAAGCGTTTGCTCAAGAGTTCGCAAGCTTTGGGATCAAGACGACGATCGTGGAGCCTTCCGTGTACGCAACAGAGTTTTTTGGCGAATCGATGCAGCATACCGAGAAGAAACAAGAATATGCTCCGCTATATGAAGCATACGAGAAAGGTATGTCGAACATCAAGACCGGCGACCCGGCAAAAGCAGTGGAACTGATTATTTCCGTTATAAAAAGCGACAATTCGCCGCTTCGTTTGGCAGTTGGATCTCAAGCAGCATATACGATTCGCGAAGCTTATACCAAACGGCTTGAAGAAGTCAACACATGGTTTGAGCGTTCGACTGAAGCTGACTAATTGAATAAAAGGCTGAAACACAAGCGGCGGTCTTAGACTTTATGCGGGCTAACGATTGTGTTCTACTTTCAATGTTACTGCCTCTTATTGGTATTAACCTACTAATAGGTAAGTGTCGAGCATTATTGCAATGATTAATTCATAATTACATGCTAATGAAAAATACTGCTACTATTTAATCGTTATTATTCTAAGGTTACATCACAATAATCACCGTCATGGGTTTTATTATAAAAATAAGATTTTATAAAAAGGGGAGTGACAACATGTATGAACGGTTTTTGGTTCCAGTTGACGGTTCCGAACATTCCAAACATGCACTTAAATCGGCTAAATGGTTGGCGCAAAACATTGGGATAAATGCCCGTATAACGCTACTTCATATTATTCCTAGTAACAATATAAATGCAGTTGCTTACGGAGTGGATATTGAACAATTGCAAGTAGAGGAAGTTAGGAGGATTTTAGAGGAATCCGCACAAGTCCTTTCAGGGTCATCTATACAATATGATAGCGAATACCATATTGGAGATCCTGCAGAAATGATATGCAAGAAGGCAAAAGAAGGAGATTACGACATGATCGTAATGGGCAGCAGGGGACTTAGCCTCTTTTCAGAACTGCTCGTGGGAAGTGTAAGCCATAAAGTGGTCCAGCATGCGCATTGTGGTGTAATGATTGTAAAGTAAATATGAGGTGATTTATTAAAGCTCATTTTCATTATCGAATCATCTTTCAAATTAAGGAGGAGAATATGAACAACCTACTGGCAAAAATTATTGACGCGCACGGCGGAATTGACCGATGGGAAAAATTTAGTTCACTGAATGCCACGGTCGTCACCGGTGGCGGTTTATGGGCAATGAAAGGGCTCGTACAAGATTCCAATCCTCGTGAGATGACAGTCGCACTACATTCGGAAATCGCATCTGTTACTCCCTTTGGTCAACCGGATTGGCGTACTGCCTTTACGCCCGATCGTATCGCGATTGAGACCCTCTCTGGGGAAACCGTCCGCGAGAAATACGATCCTAGGACCTTGTTTGCTAACCATACGATGAACACACCGTGGGACCCGCTTCATCGAGCATATTTCAACGGTTATGCAATGTGGACATACCTGACAACGCCTTTTTTTATGGTCATGCCAGGATTCGAGGTCAGCGAAATCCCCCCATTGCAAGAGGGCAACGAGCTCTGGCACGGTTTGCGTGTGCGCTTTCCCGATCACGTCGCCAGTCATAGCAAGGAGCAAGACTTCTACTTTGGCGATGATTTACTACTACGCAGGCACGACTACCATGTCGATGTTTCAGGTGGCTTTCCAGCGGCGCAATATGTCTACGACTTCATTGAGATCGAAGGGCTTCGTTTCCCGACAAAACGCCGCGCATATCTTCGTGGACCCAATCTGGAGCCAGTTAAGGATCTGCTGCTAGTCTCGATTGATCTCAGCAACTTCCGGTTCAACCCGTGAAGCCATTGACGTCATCATTCCGGGAGCAAAAAGGGCAGAACAAGTCTTGCAAAAACTGAAAACACTGGAAGTCCATTTAACGAATGAAGAAATCCAAGGTATTGACCGATTTTTTCCTAAAATATGATGGCATTTGAAAGCACTCATCTGAGTGCTTTTTCTATTGCTTTTTAAGACAATAGGCATCCGCAATATTTACACAATTTGTCAAATATCAATGATTTTTTTGTATTTTACATTACAAAATTTCAAATAAATCAATGAGTTTTGTTAAGACGACAGGACTTTCAATCGGTTTCATTTTCAGCCAAGGCCTCTATCGATTTATCAAGTTTTGCCAGATGCTCTTGGTATTGAAGAGGCTTATGACCATCGAGTACACGAAAAGATGAAACTCGTAAGCATGCACGACAAGCCGGAGTCGCAGTCATTTTACCGATGAAGTGACGGGATGAAATCAGCCTAAACTTGACACTTACCTACTAGTAAGTTAATATATAATCATGGAGAACAGGAAAACACAAATTATCGATCTGGCACTGAAACTAATTCGTGAAAAAGGCTATGTAGCCATTAGCTATGATGATTTATCCAAACGATTGGGTGTGACGAAAGGTAGCATCCATTATCATTTTGAAAAAAAGGAGGATTTGGGAGTTGCCGTTACTGATCTAGTGCTTCAAAATTTGCAGGACTTTTTATCCTTCATTACGAATTCTAAGCTGACTGTTGAAGAAAAGATCAAGCATTTTTTAGAGAGACAAATTGTCTTAAGCGACGGTGGGATATGCCCCGTATCATCTCTCCAGTCAGATTATGAATCCCTTCCTGAAAAAGTAAGGCAAAAAGTACGAGAAATCAGTCAGTTAGAAATAACGATTATTAAAAATATTCTTAGGGTAACACTGGTAGAAAGGGGAGCCGAAGAAATTGAATCATTAGCTTTTGCCATCGTGTCATGTATGAAAGGAACAATACAATACGGACGGGTACTGGGAAAGGAGATATTGCAGCAAGCAATGAATGAAATATACCGCCTTTTAAAAGGTTAAAAAGCTTTTTGAAACTGATTTATTTTCGGAAGATACTTACCTACTAATAGGTAAAAAAGGGGTTCACCCCTTGGAAAACTTGGCCCTTTTTTCATTATATTCATCCGATTGTGTGTGCCCTATAGCAGCATTATTGGCAGATTATAATTATTTGCCTATTCTCATGCAACAGAAAGTAAAACGTCTATGTCAAATCGAAATAGATTTTCTATCAGAATTGCTTAAGGACATCAAAAAGGAATGGCGCATTCAAAATACTGACAATCTGTAAGCATTAGCAGTTTTTCTCATTTCAAGCATCAAGGGCGGATTACAATGTAAACGTGTATTAAGAGATGGTTTCTTGTCTAAAATATTTGAACAACTTAAAGATCTTTTGAAGTAGTTAAGCGAAAAAGGAATGACAGGAGAGTGTTGTTGATGGCACGAAGAGTTGTAGTGACAGGATATGGAGTGGTTTCACCGTTAGGAAATACAATTGAAGCGTTCTGGAAGAACATTAAAGAAGGTAATTCAGGCATCAAAAAAATTGAATCTGATGACTATAACAATATTAACACCAAAATTGCAGGTTATATTACCGACTTTGCCGCAGAGAAATATATGGATAAAAAAGAACAGGAGAAATATGACTTATTCATACAGTATGCTGTTGCTGCTGCTCAACAAGCTTTAGAACAGTCGAATCTAGATTTACAAAATGTTAATAAGGAGCGATTAGGGGTTTATATTGGTTCCGGTATTGGAGGAATTAATACTACATTAGAAAATCATAAAGCATTGCTTGAAAGGGGACCAAGAAAAGTTTCTCCATTTATGGTTCCAATGATGATCAGTAATATGGCGTCAGGAATAATATCTATCAAAACAGGTTTTAAAGGACCTAGCTTTTCACCTGTTTCTGCTTGTGCAACAGGGAATCAAGCAATTGGAGAGGCTTTTTTAAATATTAGACATGGTTATGCGGATGGCATATTAGCAGGAGGGGCTGAAGCTCCTATTAATCCACTAGCTTTTGCTGGATTCTCAAGAATGAGAGCAATGTCTACTCTTAATGATTTTCCAGAAAAGGCAAGTCGCCCATTTGACAAAGGGCGTGATGGCTTTGTCATGTCTGAAGGAGCGGGTGTTTTATTCCTGGAAGAATATGAACATGCGAAGGAAAGAGGAGCGACAATTTTAGGAGAAATCGTAGGTTATGGTTCCACAACAGATGCATACCATATTACTTCCCCTGACTACAATGGGGCCGCAAATGCCATGAAATTGGCTTTAGATATGGGGAATATTCGATTGACGGATGTGGATTATATAAATGCACATGGTACAAGTACCCCTGAAGGAGATAAATCAGAGACCAAAGCGATTAAAAGTGTTTTCGGTACTCATGCTTATAACTTAAAGGTAAGTTCCACAAAATCTATGACTGGGCACCTTTTTGGAGCAGCAGGTGGGATTGAGGCTGTAATAACCCTCAAAAGTATCATGGAAGATATAGCTCCTCCAACTATTAATTTTGAAATACCAGATGAAGAGTGTGATTTAGATTATGTTCCAAACCATGCAGTTAACATGAAAATAAACTATGCTATTTCTAATGGTTTTGGTTTTGGTGGACACAATGCAGTGTTGGCATTTAAGAAATTTTCGATATAGATAGAACTGAAGAAAAGGATTTAGAAGTACAACCATTAAGATAAAAAGCCTGCCAAGCCACCTCGTTTAAGAAGTGGCTTGGCAGGCTTATGTTTATTACTCCCATTTATGATTAAGCATGAAACAACCTTTCCATAAAAATGGAAAGGTTATCATAATAAATATATTATAAATCAGGAAATTTTCACAATCGGCCTTGAACTAGGGGTTAGGGAGAAGGGGAATTATGGAATTAAGGGAATTGGAATACTTTATGGCTATATGTGAGGAATTACATTTCACAAGGGCAGCAGAAAAATTAGGAATATCACAACCAGCTTTGAGCCGTCAAATGAGAACCCTTGAAGATAAATTAGGAGTCCGTTTATTTGATCGTTTAGGAAAAAAAATCGCCATTACAGAAGCTGGAGAAATTCTACTAGAACAATCTGGAAAAATATTCTCCAATATTAAAAGTGTATTTGAACAAATAGATGAGCTGCAAAAGGTAAAAAAAGGAAAACTTATTATTGGGGCAATGTCGGAAGAATTAAGTCAGCTTGCATCCGAAGTTTTCTTAGAACTTCATCGCAAGTGGCCCCAAGTGCAAACAAAGATCTTTATGTCAGATAACATTGAAGAAAAGGTTTTTAGAAATGAAATTGATATAGCTTTGACACTCATGACTGTAGAGAATGAAAAGTTAACGAATATCCCTTTATATATTGAAGAATATTTTTTGGCGGTTTCAGATGACCATCCATTGGCAGATAGGGATATAGTGGAGTTGGAAGAGATAAGGGACCTGTCTCTTGTATTATGTCCAATAAACCACACGTGCCGAAAGTTAATTGATGCTGCCTTTGCCTCTGTGGGATTTGCCATCCAGCCAATCATAGAATTAACAGAGGTAAAATCTATATTGAGTTTAGTTAAAGCAGGTATTGGAGCAACCATTCTTCCCAGAACACTTCTCGATTCGGAGAATGATGGAACGCTTAAGGTAATTAAAATAGAAAACCCAGCTATTTGTAAGGAAATTGCCATTGTACATCATAAAGAAAAGTATATTGGATCTGCAGCGAGAAGTTTTATAGATTTGTTGATTGCTTATGTGAAAAAAACAAAACTAAATGAGACAGTTTATCCTGAAAATATGTTACTTACTTTCTAAATAATTTTCCCTCATTAAAAAAACTTCCCCATTCCAGGAAGCGGAATGGGGAAGGGAGTAGAGTAGATTTTGGTCAAAATGATAATCTTTAACGTTGTTTATTAGGCAATTTCATTCGATGGACACTGCCGCCCTGTGTGCCGACAAACAAATATTCTTCGTCTGGTGATAGTTCAAGGGCAGTCGCATTTCTGTTATCGAGGCTCTCGGATATATTAGTCCATGTTTCCCCGCCGTCCTCACTCATTAACACACCGCGACCTTGCTTACGGAGATCCTTTTTATAAAAGGAACCTGTGGCTGCATAGACGACTTTAGGGTTACTAGGGGAAACGATGATATCATTGACATATATTTCGAGCTCATCAGCACCCTTTGCTGTTTCTAATGTTTTCCCGCCATCTGTGCTGACATACAAATGGTTTCCTCCGACCACTAAATGGTCCGGATTGTGTGAGTCGATCGCAATCCTGCTTACAGGAACGTTTTGAATTTTTTGGAATGATTGTCCCATGTCTTTGGACAGGAATAGCCCGTCATTTCCGCCTGCCCAAATCCGGTTAGGATCTTTAGGATCACCGGCTAAAGCTATAAACTTGTGTTCTTGCTTAATCTTTTTCCAATTCTCTCCACCATCTTGGCTAATTAACACACCATACTCATCTACGTTTGAATATGTGATCATGATTTGATTTGAGTTGGCTGGGTGAATCTGCATGGCAAGGGCGAATCCACCATTTTCAAATTTCAAATCCCAGTTTTCCCCACCATCTTTGCTTCGATATACTTGACTAACCCCAGTCCAACCACTATAGCGTATCTTGTAAGAGACATTTGGTTCTGTTGGGGACGTTGCAATATGATACACTTGTTCGCCATCTCTTCCTTCACCTTCAGCCGCTCCCCACTCGAATGTTGCGGAATCAACCTTGTTTTGAACTGGTAACACTTTCCGGTACGTTCCTGATTCAGTCCCGGCAAGTAACTGGTATCCTTTGGAGTTTCGGGAAATAGCCAGCCCATAAACCGTTGCTCCAGGAATACCGATCCGTTTATATGTTTCACCTTTATCCTGTGTTCCATATATCCCTGCCTGCAAAGAAGAAATATAAACAGGGCGCATCGTTTTAGGAGAAGATTTTGGTCCTAAGGCGAAATCGAGTTCATAGGAGTTATACCCAGGAAGCGGCTTTTTCCAAGTTTCCCATGTTGTTCCCTTATCGTGACTCACCAATATTCCATCATAGCCAGTCCCTACATAAATATCTCCATCCAGAATCTCTAAGTGAGATACATTATTAAATGGTATTTGAGAGTGAGTAAGTTCTTTCCAATCTTTACCTTTGTTATAGGAAGCGTACAATCCGCCACCAAATGTACTAGCAATTAGAATATCTTGATTGCCTACTACATCCATTGTACTATTAAAAGGCGGCTTAAACAATTTCTCTGATGTAGGTGAACCAGAGAATACATCTTTAAAAGCGATAACACCATCGTAACCTGCTGAAAGGTAAAGGTCATTATTCAGAAGATTTGCTTTCACAAGATTTGGCCACCATCCAGACAGCTTCTCCCAGTTCATTCCTCTGTTCAAGCTGACATAGACTTCGTTCCTCGTAATTGCAACGAGTTTTTGCCCACTTTCATCAATTTGTAAGTCAGATACCTCTACATTCGGAAAAGGTAGAATGTTCCATGTTTTTCCGCCGTCTTTGCTAGCTAATATCTTACCTAGATAAGTTGCATCAAATGGGTCCGCATTAATAGGCACATATATATTTTTTTCATTAGTAGGATCAACCACTAGAGCCATTGGTGTTCCTCCAGCCACTGGAAAATTTCCAAACTGATGCCAAGTTTCTGCCCCATCATCTGTCCGGAAAATAGAAGGAGTCGTCTGATAAGTTAATGCCCCTGCAGGTAATACCGTCATGCCCTTAGGATTTTTCAGGTCAAAATTCATCAGGCCTGTATTAGAGTAAGGCCCAACAGCTTTCCAGGGTGAAGCGTTTTCCTTAACGGATGGTAATTTTTCTAGAAAACTAGATCCTATTATGGTAGCTTCCTCAGTAGAGGAATTTTTCACTGTGGAAAAGGCATCAATCCGATATATTCCCACTTCGCTTGTCTGAACGGGCACCCGCCACCAACGATCATGATCTAAGACAGAAGTTACTTGATTTGTTTTTCCGCTTGGAGTTCGTACTGTCACTTTTGGAGCTTGTGACAAATCAACCGGACTGTAAATGAAGGCTTCCGTTTCACTTACTGATGATGGTACTGGATCGGGAGATGCAGTAATTTGGAGATGCCGTACAGTCAACTGGTATGGCTCCCGCAAATGCTGCGATTCTGTTCCGGATTTAATATTTCCTTCTATCCATCCGGAAATAACCGTATCCTGATCCGGCCGATTCATGTTGATGTTCACATCCACATTGACTTGCTGACCTGGTTCTATATGAATATGGGATGGATTCACTGTAACGGCTGCCCCGGACTTTTTATCGTCCTTTACAGTGAAATCCAAATCAACCGGTTTTTCGCCGTGATTGTTTAAAGATAACGAAGCTCTTCTATTAATCTCTGAATCTTTTAAATCAGCTATTCCAAAATTTAAGCCATTAGGTGAGGCGACGACATTGGTTTCCGCCGCAGCCTTTACATCCAGTCTTCCTGCACCTTGTGTAAGCACATCATATGATGCCAGCGGCTTCGCGGATTCTTTTAAAATACTGGCAATCTCGCTAGCTTTCCAGGAAGGGTGTAGTTGTTTTATGAGGGCAGCTGCACCTGCCACATGGGGGGCAGCCATGCTTGTCCCGCTCATTCTGGTGTAACCGGTATCATCATCTTGTTTCTTGATGTATGTCGAATTGATTTCAACACCCGGAGCGACTAAATCAGGCTTTGCTCGGAAGTCGGAATTACCACGGGAACTAAAGTTAGCAATTTGATCCGTTGCGTCTTTTCCTGTAATCGTGATTTTAACGGGTCCTTTGGCCAAGTAGGACTTTAATTCCCCAGCTTTTGTTCCGGTAATTAGCATTGCGGTCAACGTATCCAACCGGCCGTCCAGGGATGAATCTGTCTGGAATTGATCTTGAGCTTGTAACGTTTCAGATGAATTGGATGTATATTGAGATGGTATAGTATCTCCTAATTTAAAAACAGGGCCAGGTTGGTCAGGCAGGTAAAAGAGCACAGCATCGGCCCCTTTTTCTTGAGCTGTAACCGCTTCTGAAAAAGCTTGCGGTACACTTGCACCTTGAGGCAATTGAATTAGGACAATCTTTCCTTTTACATCTAATCCATCGTAGCTTTCCGGTCCTCCTTCTCCAACGTTTACCAGCTCGCTGGTAATTGCTGCTTCAGGAGGGTTAGCTGAAATTCCAAGGCGTTTAACGGACAAATTCTCTTCAACTGGGGCCACCATTTTCGCGTCAGGCACTTTGATACCGCTTGTACTAGCGCCGACAGCAAGTACTCCCTCTGCCATAGCAGGAGCACCAATTGTTCCATATCCAGGGCCTGAATTCCCGGCTGCCGCAACAACAACAACACCGGCATCGACCGCATTTTGGGATGCTTGGGAGAGGGGATCACTGCCATCGCCAGGACCGCTCAGACTCATATTAATGACATCTGCTGGGTATGGATTGTCTGGAGAAATAGAAGCCTCTATTCCGGCAATAATATCGGATGTATTTCCTAATCCGTCTTGGTTTAGGACTTTAAAGGCTGTTATCGAGGCATCAGGTGCCACGCCGGTCAAATTTCCATGCGCCGCAATAATTCCAGCGACATGGGTGCCATGGCCTTGGTCGTCGATCGGATCGTTATCATGATTAACAAAATCATATCCTCCAACAACTTTATGTCCTGGCCCGAATCCCACTCCTAGGTCCGGGTGATCATAGTCCACACCCGTGTCAATCACCGCGACCGTCACTCCCTTTCCTGTAACTCCTTGATTTTCTTGGTCGTGCATGGACCAAACGTCAGGAGCACCAATCAAAGGAACGCTGTTGGCTAAGTCTGCGTGATATTCCTGATCCGGATAAACCGCTTTTACGCCTGGAAGGGAACGCAGTTCATCGACTTTGTTTTTGGGAACTTGTAATGCCATCCCGTTAAAGGTGAACGTATATTCTTTAGACTTGTTGAATGGAATCCTTTTTTCATTTAATGATTGTAACATTTTGCCGTGTACCTGTTTCAAGCTCTCGGTTTGTTCTTTCAACTTATTTACCGTTGATTTGGAAGCGGCCCCTATCTTTTCTGACTTCGGCAGGGCTCGAATAACAGGTGCGCCGTCCATTTCGACAATAACACGTGTCATTGCTTCATTGGCATTGATTCCCTGTGCTAAACCGGTTGGAGCTGCAAAAGGAAATTTAGCACTGGAGAATACTAGGGTTGAAGTGAAAAGCCAAGTTGCTGTCCTCCCATTAAACCACTGATTTCTTTTTTTCATCTTATGTAATCACCTCTAATATGAATTGCATTTTAGGATAGTAAAATTAAACTATTATTAACATTAGTAAAATAAAGACTATTCTAAATGCTAAGGTAATTATATGGCGATATTTTTTTGGGGTAAATGACTTCCTCGTTATGATAATGATTCATTTTAGTTATCATTAAAAGGTAGAAGGCGGAATAGAATCAATTGGACGAAGGGCGGCAGAAAATATACAAAAAACCCATCCTTTTTCTATAAGGATGGGTTTTTTGATGAAAAAATCGAATTAAACAATGATGAAATTAAAAAACGTTCCGTTACTTTTATGCCTTGAACTTAGACATCCCTGTATTCGTAATCTCTACATCTACTTGAATGTCTATTAGTGAATTCTTTGTGAATGGGAAAGGCTTTCTATTTGTCAACCGCTTCCAATCTGCATACCGATGGCGAAACATTGTCTCTTCCAAATGGTAGACATCTACATTGCTTTTCAGACCTGCAGTATATGTTGAGCGAATCTCAGCCTTAATTCTTGCCTCGGCTTCTGCTTCCAACTTTTTTGCTGTCATCGGGACGTTCAACTGCGTTAATTCACCTTTCACCTTGATATGCAAGTTGTAAACGGGTTCTCTCTTTGCCGAAAGTTTGGGTTTGACCCTTACATTAGGATGCTCAAAGTGCAGAATTGCTTTAATGTCCCCGTTGTCATCATTCAATACAAGCGGTGTATGAGTGGTTTTCTCTTCCAACCAGCGTAACCCGAGTAAATCATCCGAGGACATCCAGCGCGGCTTCTTCCCTGTATGATAAATAATCGCTCCGTTAATAGCCATCTCAGGCATTTTTTTCTTTCTATTTTTCCAATTTTTCTTATCGATTGAGAGCGTCGGCACTATAATTGAGGTACTTGGTTCCTTATAGAGTGCTGCAAATTCTAACACCTTTAACGGCCGGATAATAGAATGCTGCTTGTAATTGCTTTCTGGAGAGCGTCAGAAGCGGACCCTGAGGAAACATTGGTGTGATGCTGAAAAGATCATCCATCGGTTCCTCTGTCGTAAAAATCCATGGCGTCAATCTAGCCTCAGAACGTTCAAACGTGTCTATTGTTTGATTCAGATGCATTTGCATCGCTTTCTGTTAGAGCACCACCGCCGATACTTGCCCAATATGAACTTTTTGCTGCGTGCTATTGTACAAATTATTCCACGCTGACCAAAATGTCGGGCCAGTGGCCTTGCCCACCCATATGTTGGAGGAAGCTTCCTCACTGCTGACACCTTGCACTTTACCTACAGAAGCAAAATCGACCATCTGGGTGTAAATGACAAACTGATTATCTAGATAATCAATGCAAACTGCCGAGACAAATGACATGTCCTGCAACACCTTGTGATCCCAGCACCCAGTCAAACTAGGCATCACGAACAGCAAGAGCAGTAGGCGACACTTTTCACGCTTCATTCTGAATCATCCCTTTGCTTATGCGTTTTTTTCGTCCGCAGAAACTTCGGCGGCGTTCTTTGAAAAGGTTTAGGAAAATGAATGACCGATTTAATCGAGTCAACATCGAGCGGATCGACCATTTCAGTCAAGTACGGCATGCCAAACGATTTTAACGTCGACGCATACAGTAACATAGAAAAGCTAGCTATTAAAAAACCTAAACCGCCGAGCACACTTGACAACAGCAGCACGTATGTCCTCATAAAAATGACCGCCGTTGAAAATGATTGGTTTATGAGCACGAACTGCCCCATATACGTTATCGCTACGATTACAATGACGTTAGGAGAAGTGAGTCCTGCACGTATAACGGCATCGCCGACGATCAATCCTCCGACAACCGAAACGGTTTGTCCTACCGGCTTTGGCAAACGTACACCAGCCTCACGAAACAGTTCAAACAAAAGGAGCATAGCAATTAGTCCAACAGATGGCGAGGTAGGGACACCATAGCTATTTAACGATATTGTTGCCATTAGAGGAAATGGAAGATGCTCCGTATGATACGATTCTAGGCAAATGGAGAATCCTGGAAGGAGCACAGTTATAAAAAATGCGAAATATCTCATCAGCCGCTCAAACGTCACAAAAAAATACGGCATGTACATATCTTCCGGTGATTTCACTAAATACTGGAAATTGATTGGAGCAATCAAAGCGGCAGGAGCCCCATCAATCAAAATGCAAAACCGCCCTCGCTGTAACGATTCCACCACATAGTCAGGTCTCGTATTGTAGACAATTAGCGGCAGCAACGAATAGGGCGAGTCGGCAAGCAATTCCTCTAGCGGGGAGACGCCGTTGACGATGTCCACGTCAACGGAATTTAACCGTTTTCGTGCCTCTTTCAGCACTTCCTCGTTCAGTACATCAGAAAGGTACAATAGCGAGACCTTGGTCTGGCTTCGTTTCCCAATTACAAACGATTCATTGCACAGTGTCGTACTCCGTACACGCTTCCGAAGCAGAGCAACATTGGTCTCCACTGACTCGGTAAACGAGTCTCGAGGACCTTTCACTGACACTTCATAGGTGGATTCTTCCGTGTTACGCTGGGGAAGTTTAGAAACATTCAGCGAGAACAACTCGCCTGTCCCTTCAAAAAAAAGCAACAGTTCGCCCGCAAATACCTTCGTGACAATCTCCTGCTCTACCGCATTTCGACTCCCTTCCAGCAAGACAGGAAGTAAAGGCAGCGATTTGTTTTGCTCCAACTGTGGAAGCACCACTTGATTAATCTGCACAGGATCTGCGAGCCCGGTGCAAAAGACGAATACTACCCTTTGAACATTCGGTTCTGTTCCATATTCGTGCGTCTGCAGTTGGACATCGGCACAAGAGGTAAACAGGCTGCGCAATCCTTGTCCTTGAAGTGTAAAAGACATAGCGAATCACCCTCTTTTGAATTGGATCGTGTAGCTGAAGATCAGGAGTACTAGTGAGATTAGAATGACCATCGGAATAACTAATAGAAAATAATGATTTTTCAACATTCCATAGAATTCCGTATCGGAGATCGGTACAAGAGCAAGTACCAACACAGCACAGCTAATTACCCACAGTGTACCATTCTGTACTCGTTTGCTCTTGAAATTCAGCACATCCACACACAAGTACAATGACATAGCAATGCGGATCACTGCCCCCGACATCCATTGATAAAATGATAAAAAGTCCAAATGCGTAATATACTTAGTGATTTCCACCAAACGCCATTCCTCATATGCCGGGCGTCTTTGCTTTGCTGCGCAATGCGGCCCGAACTCTGCAATGGCAGCGAGAAGCGGGCCAAGTGTAAGCCCCACAAGGATTATGGTCAATCATAGCTAAATGCCAAAATTTCACCTTCTGTTTAATGTGTTGCTGAAATAGCAGAAGGACTAAAATTTCCACCTGGCCGCCAGCTAGTACAAACTGTCTTTCCAAACTGGCTCCCAGCCGTTTTGCAACATAGGCAGCAACCAGGAATAATGCTTGTATGGCATGGTAGCAAACATGACAAAAAAACCGAACAAAACCACAAAAGGCAGGAGGAATGCAGACATTTGTGCAATCGAGGAAATCCCCGCTCGAGCTGTCATTGAACAGAGGAGCATGATGCAAAATACAACAACAAAGGTCGGTGTCGCTTTCAAAAAATCGATGGAAATCCAATAGGTTGTGTCTTTTAGCGTTATTATCGAAATGGCCAGCAAAAAAAGCTCTAACGGGATAACAATCAATAGGAACGCCAGATTTCCAAATTTCTGTTGAATCAATAGCGTCAACGATTGCTGATTCGTTTTTCGCATGATGTAGTATAAGACACCCAGCCACAAAAAAAAGGGCGGAATGGAGACAAGTACCGAGATCCAGGCATCTCTTCCTGCTTGGTCGAGCAGAAGAGGTATCACGAGTACATGTTCATCAACCCTGTAGAGAGAATGACGATCATTAAAGCTGGACTTATGAAAATTTTCGTAGGATTCATTGATAACAAATTTTCATTCCCTTGCATCAGTATTAATAATGGTAGATTTTCCTCAATACTTCCACTTTATTCCTTATACCGTAAGATAGTGTTTTGCTCTATGGATTAGAAATTTGGGAAGTTCATTGGATGTTGTATTCATCATTCTAAATTTTTTCGGGGGTTTATCGAAAAAAATAATATACTCCCTGATTCCAGGGGCAATGGTGTTCCGAATGAGAGGGGTATTCAGACGGTTTTGGTAATTCTATGGCCCATCTTGTCCGAATGAGAGGCACTTCAGTAAAAAGTAAATATTAAGGGTTCAACGGGGTCTATTTATCTCAATAATCGAGTGCAATTAAAATAGGTAAAGAACAAAAATGGGATTTTGCTATACAAATTAAAGAAAGAAAGTAGGTAAATTAAAAAGCACTCTCTTGACATATCATATCGAATTAAATACAATATTTCTAGAAATACTGAAATAAGAAAATAAGAATTACTGAAAGGAGGTTTTAGTGGTGAACGATGATAATGGAGTAAAAATCTATAAGGCACTAGGTGAACCAACTCGTTTACAAATTGTAAAATTACTTGCACAGAAACCAGAGTTAGCTTGCCTGGAAATGGTAAATCAATTAAAAGTTCCTGCCAATTCAACATTAACGCATCATTTAAAACCACTGCTTGATTGCGAATTATTAACAGTTCGCAGAGAGGGAACCTTCAGATATTACAGTTTACAACGAGAAGTACTTGCACAATACGCACCCGCTTTACTTTAATGTTAAAGTGGTAAAATTTTATATTAATTTCAGTATTTATAGAAATACCGAATAACTAAAATGAATGGAGGAAATTACGCCAATTTATTGAAATGAACATGTTAGTCTTGGGATTGAATTTTTGTTTATTCATTTGAGAACGATAAAAGAGTCGACAATATACAGGAGAGAAGAAAGAAATGATGAAAGCAGTTTGGAAGGGATTCAAATATTAAAAAAGAGGTGTCGGCATGATTGAACACGTTGTAATCATCAAGTTCGATAAAATGACCACAATAGAACATAAGGATAATGTGATTCAACAGCTGCGAAGTTTAGCAAATTCCATACCAGGCATTGTTGATTTGCGTTGTAATCACAATTTTTCCGAAAGGAATCAAGGATTTGATATTGGTCTAACCGTTCGATTTGAAAGCATGGAAGCATTAAAGGCCTATGGTCCTCATTCAGAACACCAATAGGCAATTTCGTACATGATCGAAGCTGGAATGACTGACACTATTATTGTCGATTTTGAAATTTAGTTGTTTAAGCTTCTATAGTAATGAAAAATCAGCATTTTATAAAGGGTACCAAAAGTTTCTAAATTACAGAACAAAATGAACAACCAATGAGAGATTAGTTTGAAAACATTAGTCATCGTAACACACCCTAACATCGAAAAGTCCAGAATTAACAAGACTTGGATGGAAGCAATACAAAATCAAGATAATGTTACGATTCACCAATTGTACACAACTTATCCTGACCAAAAAATCGATGTTTCTAAAGAACATGAGCTGCTTTTGGCTCATGATCGCATTATTCTTCAATTTCCGTTCCAATGGTACAGCACACCGGCTTTGTTAAAGGAATGGTTTGATAGAGTACTTGTTGGGGATTTCGGAATACGAAGCACGACCTTTCCATTACGCGGCAAACAACTGGGAGTAGCGGTTTCTACATTCGGTCCTGCGGAATCATATCAGCCTACTGGTTACAACCGTTACACGATGGAGGAATTGTTGAAGCCGATACAGGCCACGGCTTCGAACCCATTTATCGTTATGACCTTTATGACACCGTATATTTTGCACGGGGTTGGTGACGTTACCGATGAGCAATTGGCACAAAACGCTGCCGAAGATGTAAAATACGTAACAAAAATGGCAGTAACAGTTTAAGCTGAAGTAATTGTAATAATTAACATAAAAAAGATCCTTCTTTAAGAAGGATTTCAGATTGTAGACAAAAGGCACCCGAATGAGCCCAATCGGGTGCCTTTTTGTTGTATTTTTGCTCGTAAGAGCAAAGGTTAGACTTATCCCATTCCTATATTTACTCCATTTCTGGACTTTCGTTGAATGATGATATTGCAGTAAAAGTCTATAAGGCACTAGGTGAATCAACTCGTTTACAAATCGTAAAATTACTTGCCCAACAATCAGAGGTTAGCTTGCCTGGAAATGGCTAATCAATTAAAAGTCCCTGCCAATTCGACATTGACACATCATTTAAAACCATTACTCGATTGCGGATTATTAGCAGTTCGTAAAGAGAGAACCTGCAGATATTACAGTTTACTACCAGAAGTCCTTGCAGAATACGCTCCCGCTTTACTTTAATGTTAAAGCAGAATAATTTTAATTTCAATTTCAGTATTTTTGAAATACCAAATAATTGATGGAGGAAATCATATGAATCAACTTAGCAAAGAAAAGGATTGAACTGAAAATGAATGGAAAAACTATTTTAAATAAATCAGGGGTGTAAAACACAGTGGATAGTTTATATCTTGTGATTTTTTTAGAATGATTGTTCTTAATTTGGACGTCAGAAAACGCAACTGCTAATCTGTTGCGGATATTTTTACAACATCATTTCACTTATTTGGAGGTACTAATTATGAAACAACTGTTCACGCCCTTTGTGCTTGGAACATATCAGCTGTCCCATCGTATCGTGATGCCGCCGTTAACACGGATGCGCGCCGGTGCCGATGGTGTCCCTTCGCCTTTGGCTGCCACTTACTATAGTCAACGCGCGACCGAAGGCGGCCTGATCATTGCAGAAGCAACTCAGATTTCACAGCAAGGACAAGGCTATCCGCAGACGCCTGGGATCTATACGCCGGATCAGGTCGCCGGGTGGCAAACCGTCACCGAGGCGGTCAAGAAGCGAGGCGCAATTTTCATTCTCCAATTGTGGCATGTGGGGAGAATTTCACACTCCTCATTTCAAAGGGACGGAGCACTCCCTGTGGCGCCTTCTGCGATCCAACCGGCCGGGAATGCCTTTACAAGCACTTTTGGGCAGCGCGTGCCCTTTGAAACACCCCGCGCCCTGGAACCGAATGAAATACAGCAGATTGTGGCCGATTACCGCAGGGCTGCGGAGAATGCCAAGCAAGCCGGATTCCATGGAATCGAGATTCATGCTGCCAATGGCTATCTTCTTCAACAGTTTCTGGAAGACAAGACCAACCACCGAAATGACCGTTACGGAGGCTCGATTGAAAACCGCGCGCGGCTTCTTTTTGAAGTACTCGATGCTGTTTCGGAAGTCTGGCCGATCGATCGGGTCGGTGTTCGGCTATCGCCATTCAGTGATGTCGGCGATATCGCTGACAGTGATCCGGCGAAGCTGTATACACACGTGATAAAGGTCTTGGCTTCGCGAGGAATTTGCTATCTGCACCTGATCGAACCGCAGGTGCGTGCTGGCCTGGCGGAGGAGACGAATGATGAGGCGCCGCAATCTGTGTCGACGCTATTTCGCTCACAGTTTCCAGGGCCATTGATCGTGTCGGGGGGATTTACTGCAGATACCGCGGAGCAAGTGCTCACGGCTGGAAAGGCAGATCTCGTTGCGTTTGGACGCGCCTTTATTGCCAATCCCGATCTGCCGAGGCGCTTGGAGCTTCGTGCGCCACTCAACGCGCCTGACCGATCCACATTCTATGGTGGCGGTGAGCGCGGCTACACAGATTATCCAAGCATCGATAAGATCGGTGCGGATACTTCGGGATGATGGGAATCCGAATGCCAATGGCTGATTATGGCCTGACTCGGCCGCCGATGAGACGTAGTTGATCGTCGGTTGCCGGGGGATAGTGGTCGTTGGCGAGCCAGCACGGGAGGGGATCAAACCTCTGACTATCGGTGGAAAAAGGCATTACAATTAATGTGTTAGAAAAAGACGGACTACTAACATCAAAAGAACAATTAAGGTATAAAAAAAACCTCTATTGCAGTAGGATTATAGAAAGAACAGATGGATTTTGAATTGTACTGGATTCTGGAACAACACTTATTAGGGATTGGAGTTATATTAAGGTGTAGTAGAGATTGTGAAGGATTACACTTAAAATATCGGGTGCTAGAGTGGAAGTTCGGAGCTTTCATTTTGGCAGCTTTTTTGTTCCAATAACAGAGCAGTATAGTTCAATAAGGATTGGCGGAGCAACACCTATACCAACGATTTGCACTTAAATACTAAGATGTGATTTGGACCAGATTTCTGGTCCATAGTTCAAAAAAAAGTACCTTTCGTCCAAAAGTGATCATTACAGCGGTGTTCCCGATCTTACTTCGCGTGAAGATTTTTCATCGGATCGGGAATAATGCCTAAAGATGCACGTTTGCTTAAACTCTCTTATTCAGATACCTTTACCAATAACTTACCTGTATTTCCACCAGTGAATAACTGGAAAAAAGCAGGTACTGTATTTTCAAATCCCTCAACAATCGTCTCTTGATATTTGATTTTTCCGGCTGAAATCCATTTAGCCATAATCTCGGCACCTTCTGCAAAACGTGATGCATAATTACTGAAGACAAATCCCTGCATCAATGAGCTAGTAGTCAAAAGTTTAATTTGCACACGTGGACCAATATCAGTCTTAGCTCCATTATACGTTGCGATTTGAGCACAAATCGGAATTCTGGCTCCGTGATTAATAAGTTTCATAATCGTGTCGGATACCGTACCACCTACATTGTCGAAATAGACATCAACACCGTTTGGGCATGCAGCCTCAATCTGTTTCTCAAAATCCGGCTCCCTATAATTGATTGCGGCCGTGAATCCGAGTTCCTTTGTTAGATACTCACACTTATCATCCGAACCAGCAATCCCTACAGAGCGAGCTCCCTTGATATTTGCAATTTGCCCTACTACCGTACCTACGGCACCCGCTGCACCAGATACGACCACGGTCTCCCCCTCTTTGGGTTTGCCAATGTCAAGCAATCCAAAAGTAGGCAGCTTGTCCTGGCATCCCAAGTATACCGAGATACGTTGTAATAGGTGCGATACTTGTATCGATTTTGCGCAAACTGTCAGCGCTCACGACTTCATAAGTTTGCCATCCATAACCGCCGAGTACGATATCACCAACATCGAACACTGGTGATGCAGTCTCAATTACTCGACCTATAACCCCCCCGAGAATAACACCATCGATTGGATACGGATCTGTGTACGATTTTCCGGCATTCATTCGTTCGCGCATGTATGGATCAACCGAAATGTATAGACTTTGGACAAGCACTTGCTCATTTTGAAGCCCAGGAACTTCTACTTTTTCCATCCGGAAGTTCTCTGCGGTAGCCGTCTCTTCAGGTCTGGATGCCAGCACAATTCGTTTCTTGTAGGTTGGGCGTACTAAACTCATTTTCCACCACTTTCTGGGTTCTTTACCCACTTTTTTAATGCAGCATCGATACATAAATCGATATCAGCATACCACACGGAATGTCAAAATCTCACAATATTTTATATAACCTTGTGAATTGAATTTTTTCCAATCCATTCCTCATAGGGTACTCAGATTCACCTTCAACCATACGGATTGCCTTTTGCTTTCAGTTAAAAAATGTATTAACTTATAAGTTGGCTTTTTGCTGAGATTCAACATCAAAAACATGCTTCATTAAATTATTATAATTATTTCCAGCTGTTTTAGTGTGAATTGATTTTTGAATAATATAGATTAAACTTAACTGAATAGATTAATACATAAATAACAATTAGTGCAGCTACTGAATTTAATATGACTAATGAGAAATTTAAACTAAAAAATTGCGTAAGCACGCCGACTCCAATCGGAGGGATAATAAATCCAGAATAAGCGCATAAATAGAATGCTGATATAACACGCGGGCGTTCTTCTGGTTTAGGTAATTGGCCAGCAAATCTTAAGGCAATTTGGAACGTCCATCCTGCTCCAATCCCTTGAATCAACATACCCATCCACAACAAAAATAAATTGGCTGATTGACCAGAAAAAACAATTATCCATGGTCCGATTGCAAGAAGTATAATCCCTATACGCATCCGATTAACTGGATTTTGTACCCATGGAAAGAATTGCATTAAAGAACCTACTCCTAAAAGCATTAACATTAATAACCCAGCAATAGATAGATTATCGGTTTGTATAACATTTTTGACAAAAGTAGGAATTAATGAAAGCACTATTCCACCTAACATGAAAAAAGTAAATGCCGGAAGTCCGATAATCGAAAAAAATTGAGAACGAATATTATTAGGAATACCTAAAGTAATTTTTGTTTTAGTCGAATTTTGAGTATTCTCGTCTTTGGGTAACATTTCTAATAAAATTAATGAAATTAATAGCATAAATAGTAAAAACCAAAACGGTAACCGTAGTGGTTGAATATGAATGTATTGGACAATTATTCCTGAAATAGCTGGGCCTAAACCAAAACCAACATTTACCATTACACCCGATAATTTAAGCGCTGTACTTATTTTGTCTTGAGCAGTTTGTTTTAGTAAAAATGCACTTGCAGTACCGGTGAATGCTCCATAAGCGATTCCTTCCAAAATTCTAGCAGCATAGAGCATCCATACGTTTTGACTTACAATAAAGAGAAAGGTTGATGCTATCGAAATCCAAATACTGAAACGCAGTACTCTTTTTAATCCCCATGAACTACCTTTTGCGCCTACAATAAGTAATGTAGGGAGCAAGCTAATGGCGTAAACAGCGAATAAAAGTGTAATTTCTAGACTATTTAGCTGATAGTCCTTCCCGTATAAAGGGAATAACGAGGAAATAAATGTAGCCCCACAGGACATCATTAATACAATCCATAACATTCTTTTCATTATTATTTCTCCTTTTTTAATAAATTATTTTTAGTTATTGTATCGATTGATATTCAATTAATAACGATCGACTGCTTCGGTCTTTTTAATTTCACTAAATGGCAGTATAGTTGGGTAAGAACAGAGATAGGAAATCTCTTGACATATCATCTCGAATTAAATACAATATTTCTAGAAATACTGAAATAAGAAAAATTTGAATTAATGAAAGGAGGTTTTTAGTGGTGAACGATGATAATGCAGTAAAAATCTATAAGGCACTAGGTGAAGCAACTCGATTACAAATCGTAAAATTACTTGCACAGCAATCAGAGTTAGCTTGCCTGGAAATGGCAAATCAATTAAAAGGTCCTGCCAATTCGACATTAACGCATCATTTAAAACCATTGCTTGATTGCGGATTATTAACAGTTCGCAGAGAAGGAACCTTCAGATATTACAGTTTACAACGAGAAGTACTCGCACAACACGCACCCGCTTTACTTTAAAACGGTAAAATTATATTTTTAATTTCAGTATTTCTAGAAATATAGAATAACTAAAATGAATGGAGGAAGAATAAATGAGTCAAATTAGCAAAGATACAAATTCTTGGGGAAATTTAAAAAATGGTTTAGAAAGTAAATTGTTTGAACCGATAAAAATCGGAGCTTGGAATTTAAGATCACGTATCGCGATGGCACCTTTAACAAGAATGTTTGCAGATATTCAAACAGGAGTAGTAGGAGAGGATATTGTTGAATATTACCGAAAACGTGCTGCCGATGGAGTTGGTTTAATCATTTCAGAAGGAACGGTCATTAGTGCACGAGGAAATGGGTATCCTGGAGTTCCAGGCATTTATTCGGAAGAACAAATTAAGGGATGGAAAAAAGTGACTGATGCCGTGCATAAAGAAGGAGGAACAATGATCGCTCAAATATGGCATGTTGGTCGTTTATCACATCACGAGCTTACTGGAAATCTGCCTCCACAGGCACCATCAGCTATTCCGGCTGAAGGTCTTGTCTCACGATTCCGTAAACCATATGATGTTCCTGAAGAAATGACAATCGAGGATATTAAAGAAGTAATCAATCAATATGCCCAAGCAGCGAAAAACGCAATCTCAGCAGGGTTTGACGGTGTTGAAATTCACGGTGCACATGGATACTTAATTGACCAATTTAATTCAGATATAACAAATCATCGAACAGACAAATATGGTGGCGACCTTGCTCAACGATTAACGTTCATGAAAGAAGTAATTAAAGCTGTTATTGACGCAATCGGTACAGAACGAACAATAATCCGATTCTCTGCTTTTAAAGTAGATATACCTAATTACATGTGGGAAGATCCAGAAACGGCTATTCGTACATTTGTTGAGGCATTTAAGGAAGCAGGTGCAACAATGATTCACCCATCAATTATGCAATTTGATCAAGTACTTGCAGATGGAAAAACGATGCATCAATTAGTCCGAAAATACTGGGATGGTATCATAATTGGGGTAGGTGGATTTAATCCAGAATTGGCGAATCAGGCAATTGAAGAAGGAAATATTGATGTTGCTGCTTTCGGACGTCCATATATTTCTAATCCAGATTTTATTCATCGTTTAAAAAATGGAATTGAAATAGAAGAATATGATGTTAAGAAGCATCTAAATACATTAATTTAATGCACTAAAATAGAAAGAAACTTATAATGATTTTTCCATGTTCGAGTGCAGGGAATGAGAACGATAAAAGAGTCCACAATATACAGAAGAGAAGAAAGAATTAATGAAAGCAGTTTGGAAGGGTTTTTAAGGAGGCGTTGACATGATTGAACACGTTGTAATCATCAAGTTTGATAAAATGACGACACGGGAACATAAGGATAATGTGATTCAACAGCTGAGAAGTTTAGAAAATTCCATACCAGGCATTGTTGATTTACGTTGTAATCACAATTTTTCCGAAAGAAATCAAGGATTTGATATTGGTCTTACCGTTCGATTTGAAAGCATGGAAGCATTAATGGCCTATGGTCCTCATTCAGAACACCAAAAGGCAATTTCGTACATGAAAGAAATTGGAATGACTGATACCATTATTGTCGATTTTGAAATTTAGTTGTTTAAGCTTCTATAGTAATGAATAATCATCATTTTATTAAGGTTACCAAATGTTTCTAAATTACAAAAACAAAAATGAACATCTAAGGAGAGATTAATTTGAAAACATTAGTTATCGTTACACACCCTAACATCGAAAATTCTAGAATTAACAAGACTTGGATGGAAGCAATACAAAATCAAGACAATGTTACGATTCATCAATTGTACACAACTTATCCTGACCAAAAAATCGATGTTTCTAAAGAACATGAGCTGCTTTCGGCTCATGATCGCATTATTCTTCAATTTCCGTTCCAATGGTACAGCACACCGGCTTTGTTGAAGGAATGGTTCGATAGGGTACTTGTTGGGGAATTCGGAATACGAAGCACGACCTTTCCATTACGCGGTAAACATCTGGGAGTAGCGGTTTCTACATTCGGTCCTGCGGAATCATATCAGCCTACCGGTTACAACCGTTACACGATGGAGGTATTGTTGAAGCCGATTCAGGCTACGGCTACAAATCCTTTTATCGGTATGACCTTTATGACACCGCATATTTTGCACGGGATTGGTGACGTAACCGATGAGCAATTGGCACAAAACGCTGCCGAATATGTAAAATACGTAACAATGCAGTCAGTAACGGTATAAGCTGAATACTTGCAAATCAAGAGCTCTCTAACTCTGAACTGAACTGTGACCTATTTTGTTTGGCGAACTATACGATGCAACGGCTAGGTTCAGTCTGTTCGAAGAGGATATGGAGAAGTACGACTGTTATTAAAGCCGTGAGCAAAAATAGGACGAAAGCCCTAGGAGTGTAGGGACTTCTCGCGAATTGAGAAATCAGCCTATTTGGTAATACAAATTTCAAGTGATGTAACCCAAGTGAGCCAGCCTCGTTAAATCGGGGTTCGGCTTTTTTTCTCGCTTCATTTAGTCATTTGGTCGTCTTAGTATAGTCATAAGGTGAGTCAAGAATGACCAAGGCAGTGGGAAACATACTAGCATCAACACAAGGGAGGCCCGCGATGGATACAGTCTTGCCTATCAGCGAGATGAAATCCTACGATATTGTGCTGACAACGGCATTGAACTTATTAACTGTAGAAATTAATGGGGTTAGACTACCAATCTATCAATGGATGGGTATAGAATCGGATAGGAGCTAACAATATGAATGACAAAATCGTAATGCCGGTATGGACGTTCGGACTGTTCATCGTCATGATGAACACGACAATGTTTAACGTCTCCATTCCGAGCATCATTAGGGATATCGGGGTTTCGGCGTCTCTTGGATCGTGGATTGTTTCAAGTTACTCGATCGGATATGGATTATCAACGGTGATTTACAGCAGACTCTCCGACGTACTGCCGATTCGAAGATTGCTGTCGGTTGGACTCATGATACTGGGGCTTTCTTCTGTCTTCGGCATCTTCGCGACGAATTTTCAAGCTCTGCTTATAGCTCGGATTGCGCAGTCCGCCGGCGCCGGCGTGATGCCGGGACTTGGCCTCGTTTTAGCCAGCCGGTATATTCCTTATGAAAGGCGAGGCAGAGCAATTGCAATGATTTCGGCTGGAACTGCCATGGCATTTGGCCTCGGGCCAATTTTCGGTGGATTGATCAGCGAGTACATTGGTTGGAAAGGGTTATTTGCCGTCACCTGCCTTGTACTTGGTCTTCTCCCGATTCTGCTGCGCCTGCTCCCCAAAGAGGAGCCAAAGCCGTTCCGGTTTGACATGACCGGCGCCTTCTTGACCGTCGTCAATGCGGTGACTCTTCTGACCGCCGTAACGCAGCGCTCAGCCGCTTGGCTGGCAGCCGGATTGTTATCGATCGCTGCCCATGCTTGGCACCTCAAACGCACGAAAGAATCGTTCATCAACCCGGAACTCTTGGCAAAGCCAAAGTACCGGAAACTGCTTGTTGTCGGTTTCTGCATTATGGTGCTGAATATCGGTAACTTGTTTTTAATGCCACTGGCACTTGCTAATCTATTTGGCAAATCTTCGTTAGCTATCGGCCTTACTATCGGACCAGGCGCCGTTTTATCAGCCTTTCTCACGCTCTTCGTCGGACGCTGGATCGACCAGTACGGCAGTGTGCGGTTTCTGATTCTCGGGCATGGCATTTTAGCTCTCGTTTTGATAGCCTTTTGGGCTGACCTCGGCACATCACCGAGTATTGTCTTGTTTGGGTACCTATTCTTCTCGCCCGCGAGCTCTGTAGCGTTAGCTTCGTTAAACTACGAAACTTCACGTATTTTGCCGACCAAGTTGATCGGTTCCGGCATGGGACTCATGCAGCTCATCCAGTTATTCGGCGGTTCGATTTCCGTTGCGGTTTGCGGTTTGTTACTCGACTTTCAAAAAAAGAATTCGCTGGTCCGTGCCTATGAAAATGTGTACGGCGCTTTAATTGCGGTATGCATTTACTCGTTATTCATGATGCTCTGGTACATGCTATCCGTCCGGCGGTCCGAGTCTTCACAGGGTAACATAACGGAAAAAGCGCGGGCGTGATCGCGAAATAAATGAACAATTGGGATGAACCTATTTGTGACACAGATATCTAAAAATTTATAGAGATACTTCTGTGTCCCTTCTTTAACATAGTTGACTTAGTTTTTATTTTCATGCTAATAATTAATTATTAAACTAACCTGTGTAGCGAGGTTTCAAACTTTGGCAGATTAGACGAAAGATATAGAATAAAGGTAGAAAATATACAAAAAAACCCATCCTTTTTCTATAAGGATGGGTTTTTGATAAAAAATCGAATAAAACAATGATGAATTTAAAAACGTTCTTTCACTTTTAAGTCTTGAACTTTGACATCCCTGTATTCGTAATATCAACATCTACTTGAATGTCTCTCAATGAATTCTTTGTGAAGGGGAAAGACTTTCCACTTGTCAGCCGCTTCCAGTCTGCATATCGATGGCGAAACATTATCTCCTCCAAATGGTAAACGTCTACATTGCTTTTCAGGCCTGCAGCATACGTTGAGCGAATTTCAGCTTTGATTCTTGCCTCGGCTTCTGTTTCCAACTTTTTAAGGCTCATCGGGACGTTCAACTGCGATAATTCACCGTGAACTTTGATGTGCAGGTTGTAAACGGGCTCGCCCTTAGCCGAAAGCTCAGATTTCACGCTTACCTTAGGATTCTCAAAGTAGAGAAGTGCTTTAGGGTCCCCTTTGCCATCATTCAAAGCAAGCGGTGTATGAGTGGTTTTCTCTTCCAACCACCGTACCCCCAGTAAAGTATCCTTGGACATCCAGCGAGGCTTCTTCTCTGTATGATAAATAATCGCTCCGTTTATAGTCATCTCAGGCATTTTTTTCTTTCTTTTTTTCCAACTTTTCTTTTCGATTGAGAGCGTCGGCACAATAATTGAGGTACTTGGTTCCTTATTGAGTGCGATAAATTCCACCAACTTCAGCGGCCGGATCAAGGAATGCTGCTTGTAATTGCTTTCTGGAGAGATCAGTAGCGTCAGAAGCGGAGTCTGAGGAAACATTGGTGTGATACTGAAAAGATCATCCATCGGTTCCTCTGTCGTAAAAATCCACGGCGTCAACCTAGCCTCAGAACGTTCAAACACATCTATTGTTTGATTCAGATGCTTTTCCATCGCTTTCTGTGACAACACCACCGCCGATATTTGCCCTATATGAACTCTTTGCTGCGTGCTATTGTACAAATTATTTATCGCTGACCTAAATGTCGAACCAGTGGCCTTGCTCACCCAAATGTTGGAGGAAGCTTCCTCACTGCTTACACCTTCTACTTTACCCACAGAAGCGAAATCGACCATTTGGGTGTAAAGGACAAACTGATTATCTACATAATCAATGCCAACTGCCGAGACGTATGACATGTCCTGCAACACCTTGTGATCCCAGCACCCAGTCAAACTAGGCACCAAGAACAGCAAGAGCAGTAGGAGACACTTTTCACGCTTCATTCTGAATCATCCCCTTGCCTATGCGTTTTTTTCGTCCGCAGAAACTTCGGCGGCGTTCGTTGAAAAGGTTTCGGAAATTGGATGACCGATTTGATCGAGTCAACGTCGAGTGGATCAATTATCTCAGACAAGTATGGCATACCAAACGATTTTAGCGTTGACATGTACAGTAGGATAGAAAAATTAGCTATTAAAAACCCAAAAAGGCCGAGCACGGTCGACAACAGCAGTACGTATGTCCGCATAAAAATGACCGCCGATGCATATGATTGGTTAATTAGCACGAACTGCCCCATAAACGTTACCGCTACAATTACAATGATGTTAGGAGAAGTGAGTCCTGCACGTATAACGGCATCGCCGACGATCAATCCTCCAATACACGTGACTGTTGATCCTACCGGCTTTGGCAAACGTACACCAGCCTCACGAAACAGGTCAAACAGAAAGAGCATAGCAAATAGTTCAACAGAAGGAGAGGTTGGGACACCATAGCTATTTAACGATATCGTTGCCAATAGAGGAAATGGAAGATGTTCCGTATGAAATGATACTAGCGAAAGGGCGAATCCCGGCAGCATTACAGCTATGAAATAGGCGAGATATCTCATCAGCCTCTCAAACGTCACAAAAAAATATGGCATGTACATATCTTCCGCCGATTTTACCAAATACTGAAAATTGATTGGGGCGATCAAAGCGGCAGGTGCGCCATCTATCAAAATGCAAAACCGCCCTCGCTGTAACGATTCCACCACATAGTCAGGTCTCGTATTGTAGCTAATTAACGGCAGCAAAGAATAAGGCGAGTCGGCAAGCAAATCCTCTAGCGGGGAGACCCCGTTGACAATGTCCACTTCAATGGAATTTAGCCGCATTCGTGCCTCTTTCAACACATCCTCGTTTAGCACATCAGAAAGGTACATTAGGGAGACTTTGGTCTGGCTTCGCTTCCCGACCACAAACGATTCATGGCAAAGTGTCGTACTCCGTACTCGCTTCCGAAGCAGAGCAACATTGATCTCCACTGATTCCGTAAACGAGTCGCGTGGTCCTTTCAATGATACTTCATATGTGGATTCTTCCGTCTGGCGCTGGGGAAGTTTAGAAACATTAAGCGAGAACAACTCGCCTGTCCCTTCAAAAAGCAGTATCAGTTCGCCAGAAAATACCTTCGTGACAATCTCCTGCTCTACCGCATTTCGACTCCCACCCAACGAGACGGGAAGTAAAGGCAACGATTTGTTTTGCTCCAACTGAGGAAGCACCACTTGATTAATCTGCACAGGATCAGCGAGTCCGGTGCAAAAGACGAATACTACTTTTTCAACATGCGGCTCTGCTCCATATTCGTGTGTCTGTAGTTGCACATCTGCACAAGAGGTAAACAGGCTGCGCAATCCTTGCACTTGAATTGTAATAGACATGGCGACTCACCCTCGTTTGAATTGGATCGTGAAAATGAAGATCAGGAGTACTAGTGTGATTATAATGACCATCGCGATAAATAATGGAAAATAATAATTTTTCAACATTCCATAGAATTCAGTATCGGAGAGTGGTACCAGAGCAAGCACCAACGCAGCACAGCTAATTACCCACAATGTACCATTCTGTACTCGTTTACTCTTGAAATTCAGCACATCCACACACAAGTACAACGACATAGCAATACGGATCACTGCTCCTGACATCCATTGATAAAATGATATAAAGTCTAAATGTGTAATATACTTAGTGATTTCCACCAAACGCCATGACTCATATGCCGGGTGTCTTTGCTTTGTTGCGAGATGCGGCCCGAACTCTGCAATGGCAGCGAGAAGCGGGCCAAGTGTAAGCCCCACAAGGATTAGGCCAATCATGGCTAAATGCCAAAATTTCACCTTCTGTTTAATGTGTTGCTGAAATAGCAGAAGGACTAAAATTTCCACCTGGCCTCCAGCCGAGTACAAACTGCCTTTCCAAACAGGCTCCCAACCGTTTTGCAACATAGGCAGCAACCAGGAATAATGCTTGTATGGCATGGTCGCAAACATGACAAAAAAACCGAACAAAATCACAAAAGGCAGGAGGAATGCAGACATTTGGGCTATCGAGGAAATTCCCGCTCGAGCTGTGATTGAACAGAGGAGCATGATGCAAAATGTAATGACAAAGGTCGGTGTCGCTTTCAAAAAATCGATGGAAATCCAATAGGTTGTGTCTTTTAGCGTTATTATCGTAATGGCCAGCAAGAAAAGCTCTAATGGGATAACAATTAATAGAAACGCCAGATTTCCAAATTTCTGTTGAATCAATAGCGTCAACGATTGCTGATTCGTTTTTCGCATAATGTAATATAAGACACCAAGCCACAAAAAAAAGGGAGGAATAGAGACGAGTACCGAGATCCACGCATCTCTTCCTGCTTGGTCGAGTAGAAGTGGTAACACGAGTACGTGATTCATCAACCCTGTTGAGAGAATGACGATCATCAAAGCTGGACTTATGAAAATTTTCGTAGAATTCATTGCTGACAGATTCTCATTCCCTTGCATCAGTTTTAATTAATGGTAGATTTTCCTCAATGCTTCCACTTTATTCCTTATAACGTAAGATAGTTTTTTTGATCTTTATTACATGGAGGAATGAACATACATACAAAAGTTTCTAGACATGATTTCTTATCACCAAAGGATCAAATTTAGGCTGATTCGGACAGAAAGTTGTATGAAAATCCATCTTTTGTAGCCGATTAAAAATAATCAGAATCTTGTTACTATAAAAACAGTTAAAACCTCAATGAATGGGAGAATTTCAACGAAATTTTCAATTTATTGTAAAACAAGGAGGAGTTAGGATGAGCGAAGCTGTTCGTAAGCCGATGACAGGAGAAGAATACATTGAGAGCCTTCGGGATAACCGAGAAGTGTGGTTACATGGAGAGCGTGTTAAAGACGTAACGACACATCCGGCATTTCGTAACTCGGTCCGATCCATTGCCCGACTGTATGATGCACTACATGATCCAAAATACCAAGCTGAACTAACTGCACCTACAGATACAGGAGGAGGCAGCTATACACAAAAATTTTTCAAAGCAAGCCGAAATGCTGATGAATTACTGCAGGCACGGGATGCTATTGCATCATGGGCAAGATTGACGTATGGCTGGATGGGAAGAACGCCGGATTATAAGGGTGCTTTCTTAGCAACATTAGGCGGTAATCCAGAGTTCTATGCACCATATCAAGAAAATGCTCTCCGTTGGTATAAAGAGGCGCAAGAAAGAGTGCTTTTCATAAATCACGCGATCATTAATCCGCCAGTGGACCGAAACAAACCTATTCACGAAGCTTCTGATGTTTTTATCCATGTTGAAAAGGAAACGGATGAGGGTATCATTGTAAGCGGTGCCAAAATGGTTGCAACTGGATCCGCGATTACCAATTATAATTTTATTGCCTACAACGGTACCCTGCCGATTCAAAAAGAGGAATATGCACTGGCTTTCTTTGTTGCACAAGATGCCCCAGGAGTAAAGCTGATCTGCCGGCCTTCATATGAAATGAATTCTGCTGTTATGGGAAGCCCATTTGATAATCCTTTATCGAGCCGATTAGATGAAAATGATGCCGTCCTCGTTTTGGATAAAGTGTTAATTCCATGGGAGAACGTATTAATCTATAAGGATATCGAAAAATCAAATAAATTTTTTAAAGAATCGGGCTTCGTCAATTTATTCTGCTTACACGGCTGCACTCGTTTGGCCGTGAAGATGGATTTTATGGCTGGATTGGTGATGAAGGCAACAGAGACAGCCGGCACAGACAAATTTAGGGGTGTTCAGGCAAATATAGGGGAAGTAATAGCCTGGAGAAATTTATTTTGGGCGTTAAGTACTTCAATGGCTACGAATCCTGATTTTGGCCCTGGCGGTGCTGCTCTTCCAAATTTAGAGTATGGACAATCCTACCGTGTCTTTTCCAATCTCGCTTGGCCAAAAGTAAGGGATATTATTGAAAGCGTCGTTGCCGGGGGTCTTATTGTCCAACCATCAAGCGCTGCTGATTTTAAAAACCCTGAACTTCGTCCCATCCTAGATCGTTTTTATAGAGGATCTAACGACTATGAAAGTCTTGATAAAATTAAAGTAATTAAGCTGCTGTGGGACGCAATTGGAACAGAATTCGGGGGCAGACATGGACTTTACGAGCGAAATTATACCGGAAATAATGAGGATATCCGTATTCATAACTTATTTACGGCGTTAGATAATGGAGCCGCTGCATCGTTCAAGGGTTTTGTTGAACAATGTATGAGTGAGTATGACCTGGATGGCTGGAAGGAAGGAACAACCTGGATTAATCCAGATGATGTGAATCAAATTGTTAAAAAGGTTTTAGTGTAAAATCTGGTTCAAAGTGTGCGTTTATTGGAAAGAGGGGAGGAGAAAGGGATTGCAAATCATACATTCACCGTCTGAACTACGTCATAATGGAAAAAAAAGCTGGATTGCAATTGGAAAGTGGGATGGAGTTCACTTGGGACACCAGCATCTCATACGGCAAATTGTGACAAAGGCGCGTATGCACGGTGGTCAATCCATCGTTATTAGTTTTAATCAGCATCCTTATTCCATTTTGCGCCCTGGGAGCGAACCGGCTCAGCTCCAAAGTTTATCAGAGCGTTCAGAGCGGCTTGATGCGCTCGGTGTGGATGTTCACCTAGTGATTCCTTTTACGAAGGATTTTGCAGAACTTTCTCCGGAAACTTTTGTTTTTCAAATACTCTTATCGGACTTGTCTGCTACGGAAATTATGATTGGATATAACTTTCGCTTTGGAAAGGGCAGAAAAGGAACACCGGAATTACTAGAAATGTTGTGTGCTCCCCATGGAGTTAAGGTCAAAGTTGCTTCGCCGGTTTACCTGAACAATGAAGTCATTTCCTCTACTTTGATACGTGCCTACCTTTCGAATGGACATGTGGAGACTGCTGCCACATTATTGGGGCGACCTGCTGTTATTACGGGGCGTGTCAATTTACGATCAGAAATTAAAGCAGAACAAACTTTTACTTATGAGATTCAAATGGATAGAAATCGTCAGGTACCAGGACCAGGAGAGTACTTTGTGGAAATTTCTAATGACTTTCCTCCCTTTTGTTCAAATGCCCGATTAAAGATTGAGAGATTGGAGGGAAAAAATAGATGTTATCTTCAATTGAATGAGAATGTATCTGGTGTAAGTTCTCAGTATCTCAGCATACGGCTAATTCAAAGAATAAATAATTTTCAATTGGAGGGTTATCCATGCAAGAAAGTTTTGATTCACGATTCTTCCGTAATGCCTGTGGTCAATTCTTAACGGGTGTAGCGATCGTGACTACCACAGGAGAGAATGGAAAGCCCGTGGGAATAACGGCAAACTCATTTACGTCGGTTTCTTTAGGCCCTCCACTTATATTAGTTAGCTTGGATAAAAAACTCGGATCATATAGTGCGTTTATGAATTCCGAAGGGTATGCCGTACATGTCCTGGCAGAAGAGCAACAAGAATTATCAGGACACTTTGCCAAACGAGGTGTAGATAAATTCCAGGAACTTGATTATAAGGAAGGATTGTATCATGTACCTTTAATTTCGAATGCATTGGCTGTGTTTGAATGCAGGGTAGACCAAAAAGTGGACGCTGGAGATCACACATTACTCCTCGGCAGAGTGGAGAGAGTCCAAATAAACGATCCAACCCGGCGCCCATTAGGATATTTACGGGGACGTTATACCGTACCGGAACAGGAAAAAGAGCTAACAAAATAAGGTATCACTTTATATATTAAATCCTCTTCTTTACTTCATGTCTTAATTTTAAGAAATGCATGTCTTTGGAAAAATTTTTGAAAGAGGAGCGCATCGTTTATGAATACTAGATTATCTGACATTACTGCAAAAATAACCCAACACCTTCATGCTGTCATACAGGAATTTCAGGTTACGGAAGAAGAGTTAATCCAAGCCATTAAGTTCCTTACTGAGGTTGGCAAGCTAAATCAGTATACTTTGCTTTCAGATGTATTAGGTATTTCGGTTGCCGTGGATGAAATTACACACCGGTCAGATTATCATGGAGGAGGAACTGAGAACAATGTCGAAGGTCCACTTTATCGAGACGAAGCCCCATTGTTGGAAACCCCAGCGAAGATTTGTTCAGAAAATACCAAAGGGGAAATGTTAATTCTCTCTGGTCAAGTCCTTTCTTCAGATGATCAACGACCGCTGCCTAATGCACTGCTTGATGTTTGGCAAGCAAACGAACATGGAAACTATGAAAATGAAGACCCGGAACAGCCGGACTATAATCTTAGAGGCCGAATCCAGTGTGATAAGAATGGTCGATTTGAAATACAAACCATGGTCCCTGCTGCTTATGAAATTGGAAAGCGAGGACCAGTTGGTCAATTATTAAAAAATATTGGCAGGCATTCCTGGCGTCCGGCACATATTCATTTTAAAGTAACGGCAGCTGGATTCGAACCCGTTACCACTCAGTTGTTTATTCCAGATGATCCATGGATCGAATCCGATTCAATTGGTGCTGTAAAGGATTCACTTATCTTAAAAATGGACAAATGCGACGATCCTAGAGAAATATTAAATCGAGGTTTTAACAAACCTTTCAATACCTCACATTATGATTTTATACTTCGTCCAAAAGTGCTTTCACCAATGGAAACGGATATGATTTTCAAATAGTTTTTAAGATTTACTACTTTACTACTATATTTTACTTACCTAAGGAGAGGTTCATTAAGCCCGTGAGCTGGAAAAAAGCATGGATGCGTTCGATGAGAGGTTCATAAAGCTCGTGAGCCAGAAAATAGTAGGTTGACGGTCGATAAGAGCGGTTCATAAAGACCGTGAGCTCGGAAAAAGCGGGTTGACGGTCGATATGAGGGTTTCATAAAGACCGTTAAGAGGAAAAAGCAGGGAGAACGTCGATAAAAAAAGTGTGGTTATTGTCATCGATGCTAGATTTCTTAAGGAGAATCTGAAGATGGAGAATTTTATAAACGAAACACAGGCAGCAAGGGTTGTCTTCGGTTCAGGTGTAATAGGTCAAGTTAGAGAGGAACTAAATGCTTTAGGAGCAAAAAAAACATTAGTCGTATCAACACCTGGCCATGAAAAAAAAGCAAATGAAATGGCTGAATTAATTGGTGACATATGTGTCGGAATCCATGCAAAGGCTGTTCAGCATGTTCCTATTGATGTTGTGGAGGAAGCACTTAAAGTTGTGAAGGATAGAAAGGTTGATAGTCTTGTTTCCGTAGGAGGGGGGTCCTCCATTGGATTAGCAAAAGCGATCGCTTTATCTACTTCACTTCCTATCGTAGCTGTTCCAACAACATACGCAGGTTCAGAAATGACCCCGGTTTGGGGGATAACGGAAAATGGGCTCAAAAAAACTGGTACTGACCACAAAGTAAAGCCGAAAACGGTAATCTATGATCCAACGCTTACTGTTACCCTGCCTAAAAGATTAACCGTTATGAGTGCAATGAATTCCATGGCACATAGTATTGAAGGGCTTTATGCGCCTAAAGTGAATCCAATCATCTCACTTTTTGCAGAAGAGAGTATAAAGGCAATTCGTTCTAGTTTGCCCGATATTATGAAAGATCCTTCTGATTTAAATAGTCGCTCTAATGCTCTTTATGGCTGCTGGCTGAGCGGAACAGTTTTAGGGTCCGTTGGAATGGCATTGCATCATAAATTATGTCATGTATTGGGAGGTAGTTTTGGACTACAACATGCTGAGACCCATACTGTCATTTTACCTTATGCGGTTTGGTATAATGCCAGTTCTATTCCTGAAGCCATTAAGATCATGGCACGAGCACTTGGAACGGATGAAGAGGACGTTGCCGGCTTCCTTTTTGACTTCAGTAAATCTCTAAATGTCCCAACTTCTTTAGCTGAAATTGGCATGAAAGAAGAGGATTTGGATCGAGCTGCAGAGCTTGCTTCAAAGAATCCTTATTATAACCCAAGGCCGATCACAAAACAGTCCATTAAACAATTACTCGAAAGTGCATTTAAGGGTGAACGTCCTCCTAAAGGAATGGAATTTCAAGGTGGGGTAGATCAATGGATGTTGGAACTGCCATTCTAAATTTTTTCGGGGATTCAATCGAAAAAATAATGTTAATGGAAGTATCATTTTTGCAATTGTTGCATCTTGCAGTAAGTAATCGTTTCGCATATGGAGGAATTGACGCTTACCTATTAGTAAGTTAGAATTACACTAAGAAAAATCGAAAAATACAAATTATTGATTTAGCATTACAGTTGATTCAATAAAAAGGGTATGTAGAGTTTAACTATGATAATAGAAAAAGAGGAATGAAAACTTGGAAAAAATTTATTCTTTGAAGGAAGCACTGATTTTTAGTCAAAGAGTGGCACAATTAAGCAAGGCACTTTGGAAAGTGAGTGAAAATGATTTACAACAATGGATAAAACCATTTAACTTGAATATTAATGAATACCAAATTTTATGGGTTGGCTATCATTTAAACGGTGGATCTATCTCCGAAATTGCGGAGTTAGGAGTCATGCATGTTTCTACCGCATTTAATTTTTCCAAAAAGTTAGAGGAACGAGGGCTTCTACAATCTTTAAAAAGAAAAGATGATAAAAGAAATACGTATATTCAACTTACTGACAAAGGAAAAGAAATGATCATTAGCTTGCTCGAATCTTACCAGCCAAAAAAAAATGACCTTGTTTTAGCAACCCTCCCATTAAGGAATATATATGGGAAATTCCCTGAGCTGCGTGAACTAGAGGCCATAATTCGAAATACCTTCGGTGAAAAATTTATTAATACTCATGAACAGATGTTTCAGCATTTTGAAAAAGAATTTATTGATGAAAAGGAAAAGTGATAACCTCAAGAAGATTGAAGGAGCTCGCATAAGAGAGGTTTGGCATACATGAAATGGATGCTTTTTTACTAACTTTTATTTGCAAATTGAATTCATTTTGCCATTCTTACTCGTAAGTAATGGTTGTGGGTAAAAATTTTCCCGGATTTCATGAACGGGTAAGCCAATATAATAAAAACTCACTTAATAAGGCGGGAGAATATGGAGCAAGTACTAACATCACTGAATAAATCAGATATTGAATTTCATCCAGGCCAAATCAGGTTTAAAGGAGAACGTTTTATTCTGATGAATGCCGAAGCATTAGGAATGCTCAGTCGTGACCTTATTTCTACATTGGGACGAGAAAGAGCAAGGGCTTTCCTCCTTCGTTATGGGTGGGAATGCGGATATAAAGATTCAATTTCAATAAAAAAACTATTTCCTAATGCGTCGCTTGAATTCCTCCATCACCAGGCTCCAATTTTTCATATGCAAGAAGGCTTTGTTCAAGTTGATGTACAAGGTCTTAGTGTGAATTATGAACATAATAAGTTTTATATGGAAGGAGTTTGGTTAAATTCATTTGAAGTAGAGCAACATATTCAACATTTCGGTTTCGCCAAAGATCCGGTGTGCTGGACATTAATTGGATATGCAAGTGGGGTCTCAACGGGAATTTTTGGAAGGAAAATATTGTATAAAGAAGTAACTTGTGTTGGTCGTGGGGATGCAGAGTGCCGGTTTATTGGAAGAACTGTAGAAGAGTGGGGAAATGAAATTGAACATGAACTGTCTTATTATGGTCAAACCAAAATTGCCGAAGAATTAGAAGAGGCACATCAGCACATTCAAAAACAGCATACGATGTTACAAAGAATTATGGACATACATGAACAGCTCAACAGGATGGTTCTTTCAGGGCAGAGCAGGCAAGCTGTCATAGATACAATCGGGCAAATGCTTAATTCACCTGTAATTGTTCAAGATAAATATTTTCGTCCGCTTTCTTGGTGGCTGCCAAACAAGGAAAATTCAGGTTTAGACCAATACCTCATCAAACCAGAAAAGGAGATTTCTTCCAAATTTAACCTGAAGCTTAGACAGTTAGATGAGGAAAAATGTGCGAAAGATTTTTTTGTTTCGGATGACCCAATGTCTCTTAACAGGACCATTGCTCCGATTGTTCTTGGCGATGAGATTATGGGATATTTATCGGTCATCCATGTTGAAGGAAGAGATATAGAACTAAGAAAAATGATTACCGAACGCGCTGCTACTGTTATGGCAGTAGATTTATTGAAAGAAAAAACGGCATTGAATACCGAACATAAATTAAAAGGTGAATTTCTGGAAGAATTGTTATCCGGTACCACCTCTATTGAGCAATTGGTGAAACGAGCAAATTTTATGGGATATGATTTTGGAAAACCACACCGATTTATGCTTGTGAAAATTATTCAACGACGAAACGATACTGGCTTTATAGAAGATCAAGATCTGCTTATGAATCTTCGTAATGAATTGTTAAATATTGTTCGAACCCATTCTCACGCTTCTACGAAGGATACTTTAATTGTAGAGCGAAGAGGAGAGATTATCCTTTTGGGGCCTTCAGATCCATATGGATTAGATTTCCGGAAGATAGCAAAAAACCTGCAAGACCGTCAACAGCAATTATTTGCAAATATTAAAACTTCCATTTGTATTAGTCGCGAGGCGATGTCCATTGAAGTACTTCAAGCCTTATTTGAAGAATGTTCAAACATGATGAAGGTTATGACACGATTAGGACGTACAGGTGAAATATTTTTAGTGGAAGAAATGAACATATTTGACTTGCTATATGCAGGCTCTGCTCAAGAGCAACTGCTTACGTATGCAACCAGAACGCTCGAAAAGCTTCTCAAATATGATGAAGAAAGCGGTGGAACTACACTTATCTCTACCCTTCACATCTTTCTTGCAAACGAATGCAATCTTCAGAGAACAGCAAAGGAACTGAATGTTTCGCTAAGTGGGTTGAAGTATAGAATTCAGAGATTAAAAGATATCGGAGAGATTGATTTTAATCATGCAGATCAAAAATTTAATCTTCAGCTTGCTTTAAGGATTCTGAATGCCAACGGGAAGATTAGCTTATTAAAAGTATAAAATGCAAATGAATCATGTTAAGAGGAGAAAAATCTTTGTTTTCTCCTTTTTTGTCTTGTTAAGGCGGATTTTTTCATGAAAATCCATCGGAAATAGCTAGTCTTAACTGTTACGGTAGAATGTTAAAATATTAAAGGTATCAAAATAAAAAAAAGAAGGAATTGTGCAAAATATTTACTAAATCGTACTGAAGTGGACTCTATAATTGGAAGGAGCATCATTATGAAAAAGTCGATAATGAAAATGCTGTTCATTTTGATTGCATTATTACTTATTAATGGTTGTTCAAAGAATAATACAAATAATAATACTACGGATAAACAAAAAGAGATGAATACAAGCCAAACTGAACATACCAAAACAGAAGATACCCAAACAGAAGATACCCAAAAGAGAACTTTACCACCTAAGAAAGATCCAATTCAAGAGCAGCTTAATAAGATGACTTTAAATGAAAAAATCGGGCAAATGATAATCGCGGGATTTGATGGCATAACCGTTAATTCAAATACACAAAACCTAATTAATAAATACAAGCCAGGCGGGTTAATCCTATATCAAACGAATGTTAAGGATGCTGCTCAATTAGTAAACTTAACAAATGCAATTAAGATTGCAAACAGCAAGAATAGAGTACCACTATTCATATCCGTCGACCAGGAAGGCGGAAGGGTACACAGAATGCCAACATCAATCCAAAACACACCGAGTGCAAGGATCATTGGAAATAAAAATGATCAAAAATACGCATATAATATCGGTAAGGTGATTGCCTATGAATTGCAAGCTTTTGGATTTAACACAGATTTCGCTCCCGTTCTAGATATCCAAAGCAATCCTAATAATACTGTTATCGGGGACCGTTCCTTTGGAACAAATTCCAGTATTGTTTCAAAAATGGGAGTTAGTATGATGAAAGGTATTGGTGCTGGAAAAATCATTCCAGTTATTAAACATTTCCCTGGTCACGGCGACACGTCCGTTGATTCTCATTTGGAACTTCCATTAGTACAGAATGATCTTACAAGGCTAAAAACGGTTGAATTAGTTCCATTTAACAATGCAATCAAAGAACATGCCGATATGGTGATGGTTGCTCACATATTAGTGAAAAAAATTGATCCTAATTATCCTGCATCGATGTCAAAAACCATTATTACAGATCTTTTACGTAAACAATATCGATTTAGAGGTGTTGTCATTTCAGATGATATGACGATGGGTGCGATTGCAAAGCACTACAATTTGAAAGACGCAGCCGTAAGGGCCGTTAACGCGGGGAGCGACATTATTTTAGTTGGTCATGGAATGGATAATGTGGCTACTGTCTACAACAGTATTTATTCAGCAGTGACCAATCATACAATTTCTGAAGATACGATAAATAAGAGTGTTTACAGGATTTTATCTTTGAAACATAAATATAATCTTAATAATAATAAAGTTTCACCTGTAAATGTCAGTAATCTAAATAATCAAATAACAAAAGCTATTTCAAATAATACTACGACGAATATAACAAATAGTAAATTACTTTTAAATATCGCAACTAAAGCAAAAGAAGATTCCATCATAAACGCTGATTTTCATCTAAAAAGCACTACAATTGATGATGTAAGAAAGAGTTGGGGAAAAGAAGATAAAAGCGAGTATGTTGCTGCAACTAAAGGCACCTATTGCACATACAGTAAAAAAAATGTAGTTGTGGCTTATAATAAAGGGCAGCAGTTGTTTGAGATTCGATCTTATGATCCTGGTTTAAAAGTCTTAACCATTCAGGATATAAAGAATTATTTTGGTTTTCCGAAAACAGATGTTAAAACAAGTAACAAGGAAGAAATTATCAGCTATAATGTTGGAACCAATACATTAAAGTTTGTTTTTCCTACAGGAACTCAAACAATGTATCTTGATCATTACTCTATATATAACGCAGCCTTAGCTAATATTAATATGGCAAGTTAAAAGACGGCAAAACATTTTTTGATGTAAGTTTAATTTAGAAATATACTTCAAGATAAGGTGGCAATATTATGGGAAAGCAAACAGAATTAAATACTGTTCTTGTCACTGCATATGCTAAGGCACCTCAAGGAAGTGCTATGTACGAAGCTTATAAACATACAGGAATAATATTAGAAATTAATCCAACTACTAATGTAATTATAAATGTGGAATTCACTTTTTTGGCAGATTTAACAAAGGATTTTTTTAGCCGAATGATGGTTGGGTATGATTTATCGAATGGAATCGACGAACTTATTAATAGAGTTGAGAAGCATTACTTTGCTCCTTCTACGAATTCCGTAATAGTTGCTTTAAAAGCAGCCTATAAAAGGTACATTGAAAGACTTAATCAAGTGAAATAAAATTATTTGCCACACTATAATTATGATATTAGCGGCTCTTTTAATCAAAGTTAAATTGTTAGAACATTATAGTGATATACTGTTGTTATGAAGCTCAGAGAAGGAAATTCTTTCTACTTGAAAGTTATTATTAAAGTAGTATAATAACTTCAACGAAATATTTTATAAATTAAATTCTTAATCGCTTGCTGATTAAGATGGTGGAAAGATGAAATCTTAATGTTGAAAACTGACCGTTTTCATAAAATTTAAGATAAGCCCAGTCTTTCCAAAGGAAAAAGCTAAATGCTTATTTCCTTTGGATTGGCTGGGCTTTTTGCTTTGCAAAAAAAAATCTTGGAGTGATATCAATGCAAAAAGTAAAAAGTGTGGAAGAAATTATTGCAAAGGTTAAATCAGGTGACACCATTATGGTGGGAGGATTTGGTTTAGTTGGTGCTCCATTAAGTTTAATTGAAGAATTGACGCGCCATGATGTGAATCAACTGACCGTGATTAGTAACAATCTCGGTGAACCGGGAAAGGGCCTAGGCATCTTATTACGACAAGGAAAAATTAGAAAAGCTATTGGTTCGTATTTTACTAGTAACAGGGAAGTGGGAGATCAGTTTAATCAAGGTAAACTTGAAATTCAGCTTATGCCTCAGGGAACGATGTCTGAATCGATAAGGGCTGGAGGAGCCGGCATTGGCGGCTATTATACAAAAACAAGCGTTGGGACTCAATTGGCAGAAGGGAAGGAAGTTCGCGAAATTAATGGAGAATTGTATGTATTCGAAGAGCCTCTGCGAGCAAATGTTTCACTTATTAAAGCGGCAAAGGCAGATACACTCGGGAATTTAGTGTATTACAAAACAGCTCGTAATTTTAATCCGTTAATGGCCTCGGCATCTGATTTCGTCATTGCGGAGGTTGATGAGATTGTTGAGGCAGGAGAGCTTTCGCCCGAGGAAATTGTCACCCCACATTTATTTGTAGACGCCATTGTAGAAAGCCATCTGATTTTAACTAAGGAAGGAGTTGTAGCAAAAAATGCAATCAAATAAAGAAGTTCAAGAGTTAATAGCAAAACGTGCTGCAGCTGAACTGCAACCTAATTCAGTCATTAATTTAGGAATCGGAATACCCACTCTAATTGCCAAATATGTGGATTCAGAGTTCGTTTATTTCCATACAGAAAATGGAATGCTTGGGGTTCAAGAGTTGAAAAGTGAAGATGATTTTGATCCAAGTCTAGTCAATGCGGGAAAGCTGCCAATTGGAGAGGGAATGGGTGCTTCCTATTTTAATAGTTCGGACTCTTTTGCCATGATCCGCGGGGGACATGTGGATGTTGCCATATTGGGAGCACTGCAGGTGGATGAACAGGGGTATATCGCTAACTGGGCTATACCGGGGAAAAATATAATGGGAGTAGGAGGGGCAATGGATCTTTTAAGCGGAGCGAAAAAGATAATTATTACGACGAATCATACTTCCAAAAATGGAGAATCCAAAATAGTTGAAAATTGCACTTACCCGATTACATCCATTCGTAAAGTCGATATGATAATTACCGAGTTAGCTGTTTTTGAATTTCAAAATGATCAGTTAGTACTAAAAGAATTAATGCCTGGTATCAGTTTGGAAGAAGTACAAGAAAAGACAGATGCAAACTTTAAAGTTATGTCAGTAAATCATGGAGGACAACATGAATAATAGAGTTTATGTAATAAGTGCACAACGAACAGCGGTTGGAAAATTAGGTGGAGCTCTAAAGGAATTACAGCCGGATGATCTGTTACTTCCATTATTTCATAATTTAAAAGAAAAGAATTTGCTGCCTGAAGAAATGATTGATGAAGTGATTATTGGTCAGGCAAAACAGAGCCAAGACCAAGCCAATATTGCACGAGTGGCTCTTTTAAAGGCAGACCTGCCGGAGTCAATTCCAGGGTACACCGTAAATCGCCAATGTGGTTCAGGTATGCAGTCTATTCATAATGCTTTCTTGGCAATTCGAGCTGGTCTAGGTCATGCCTATATTGTAGGGGGCGTGGAAAGCATGAGCAGTGCCCCATATTATATAAGAAATGGACGATTTGGCTTTCTTTCAGGAAACAGTGAAATTCTTGATCCGAATAAGGAAAGTCAGCCGGGTTCCCAACCGGTGGAGAAGTACGGAAGGCTTGTTATGGGGATGACAGCAGAAAATCTGGCAGAAGATTATTCGATCTCCCGTGAGGAGCAAGATTTATTTGCATATGAAAGTCAGCAAAAGGCACTTTACGCCATTGAAAATGGTGATTTCCAGAACGAGATTGTTCCTGTAACAGTTCCACAAAAAAAGGGAGAGTCCATTATTTTTTCTACTGATGAACATCCAAGGAAAACAGATTTAGAAAAATTAGCGGCTTTAAAACCTGTGTTTAAGAAGGAGGGAACAGTCACAGCGGGGAACTCATCAGGATTAAACGACGGTGCATCTATGTTGTTACTGGTTTCCGGTGAAATGGTGGATCGATATCAATTAGAGCCTTTAGTAGAAGTTGTAGGACTTGGAGTTTCAGGGGTAAAGCCAGATCGGATGGGAATTGGGCCTGTTGAGGCAACAAATAAAGCGTTAAGCATGGCAAATATACAACTTGAGGATTTAGATTTAATTGAACTAAATGAAGCATTTGCTGCTCAATCGTTAGCGGTGATAAATGAACTGGATTTACCAATGAATAAAGTGAATGTAAATGGTGGAGCCATTGCACTAGGACATCCGATTGGAAACAGTGGGGCTAGAATTAGTGTGACACTTATACATTCCATGTTGAAAAGAAAGGCGAAGTGGGGACTTGCTACCCTTTGCATGGCTGGTGGACAGGGTATCGCAACTGTATTTCGTGCGCCGATTTCCCCACAAAAATCAGGGTTTGAAGTGCCGTTAAATCCTGGCGGAATTAACTTCCTGTAATAACAGGATCATTATAGAATGGATTCCAACAAAAGTACAAAATAAGACATTCTAATCTAATTATTTAAAAAACGAAACAAATACATCAGGAGGAACTATCATGCGTAAAACGAAAAAAATGTCATTTATAGAATTAGTAGAGGCAAACAAAAAAAAACTTCTTAACAATGTCGAGGAAATAGAAAGAATTGAAAAACGGATTGAACAACGTCATGAAATAAAACGATATAAGCAAAAATAATAAAATAATATTGGCGGTCATTTATGATATTTAGGGTGAAAATATTTGATCAAAAAGGAAAAGAACTTGAAATTGAAAATAAAATTATTAGTGGTATCCTATTTGAATCTGAGGAAGCAATTGAATTTTTTTTAAATGCAATAAGAAGCAGTTTGCCACCAAATTTCCAGTATAAAGTGATTTTCGAAAACCAAGCTGATGTTCACTAAAAATTGGATATGTTAGCGGTGTCCCAAGGTTGGAAAAATATGATGCAAACAATTTTTTTGATATTCAGTAAATCATTTTATACAATTATCTCGAATTAAAAATAATAAAACCCGAGAATTATTATTTTTTTTATTTTTGATTCAAAATAAAATATTCAAATTAAACAAAGGAAAAGGTGAAAAGAAATGACAAAAGTATTGTACATTACAGCACACCCACACAATGAAACACAATCGTATAGTATGGCGGTTGGGAAATCATTTATTGATACCTATAAGGAAGTTAATCCAAACGATGAAATCGTTCATATTGACTTGTATAAAGAAAACATCCCACATATTGATGCCGATGTATTTAGCGGATGGGGAAAACTTCAATCTGGACAATCATTTGATGCACTTAATGCCGAAGAAAAAGCAAAAGTAGGCCGTTTAGGCGAGTTAAGTGACCAATTTGTAGCTGCAGATAAATATGTTTTTGTTACACCATTTTGGAACTTTTCATTTCCTCCAGTTATGAAGGCTTATCTTGATTCAGTTTCTGTAGCTGGGAAAACTTTCAAATATACAGAAAACGGCCCTATTGGACTACTACAAGATAAAAAAGCATTGCACATTCAAGCGCGCGGTGGAGTTTATTCTGAAGGTCCTGCAGCTCATATGGAAATGGGACATCGTTATTTAAGTGTAATGATGAGTTTCTTTGGTATTCCGGCTTTTGAAGGTCTATTTGTAGAAGGACATAATGCAATGCCAGATAAAGCACAGGAAATAAAAGAAAATGCTATTGCCCGTGCTAAAGATCTTGCTCATACTTTCTAATGTAATAAAGTCAAAAAGATAGACCCATGTCGGGTTTGTCTTTTTTAATAGTGTGATAGGGTATTAGTGAACAATATAAAGTACTAAAAAAACGGGAGCCATTTCGATAGAAACGGCTCCCATTTTTTTTACTTCTCAACCTTTTGGGGTGAATGGCCACAAATTTCTGGCTTTTCATATTAAATATTGCGGCGAATTGAAATCCCATCATCAATCATTCTAAATGGACATAATTTAATTAGGTTTAACGATAACAGGAATTATGATTTTAAAACCGTCATATTCCGCAAATATCACAGCCGCCCCTTCTGATTTCGCTGCGATCTTATGATCGGCGGTCACCTCAGCTACTTCCGGATTCGACGTACCCCAAGTGACATCAGCCGTAACGTCTTTTACTGTTCCATCGCTGGACATAGCATTTATGACTACATCATTTGTTGAGCCTGCTGAATTTACGATATAACCCGGCGAAGAACTTATCCCCAAAGTAAATGTAGGAGGTGTAGGAACCTTTGCTACAACTTCAACATCAATTGTCTTTGACATTCCAAAAACAGTTGCAGTTATTGTCGTTTTTCCAACAGAGTGAGCGATGAGATGTCCATCAGCAGAAATCGTTGCAACCGATTCGTCCGCCACCGTCAATTTTGCTTTGCTAGTAAGATTATAACAATCACAATTTCCATCTCTGCCTGGACGACCAAAGAATCCATCAATTTCGATGTCAGTGGACTTATTAGGTTCTAACATTACATTTTCTATACCAAAACCGTTTTTAACCCAATATAAATCTACAGGCTTAGTGTTTCTTACCCAAATAGCATCTTTCAAACCATTATAATTGAACCAGATGTATGCTTCACCAGGGCCGACCCATGTAATGACCCCGTTCTGGTCAACAGTTGCTACACTTTCGTCGGAAGATTCCCATTTCCCTTCTGTATCAACATGAACTATATTATGATCTGTATATTCAGCAAACGCGTTCGCATCAACAGTTCCTGCTTCAGGGTGTAATATCATCCCATTGCTACCCCAAGTTATCGCTTGTACTATATTTCCTGCTTCAGGCTGTAATACCATCCCCGTGCTAACAATTCCTACTAAATTTACTGGTCCAGGTTGACTTTGTACTTTTACTGGAATTTTAATAGGAGGGAAGCCTGCAATTGTTGCACTAACTGTCGTTTTTCCAAGTTTCATTCCAGTAAATTTCCCGTCTGTTACACCAGCAATAGTAGGATCCGCTGAACTCCACTGGATTGAGTTCGTAATCTCTCTTTGAGTCCCATCATTGTATTGGGCAAGAACATGTACGGGATAAAGCTTATCTTTTTGAACAACAACATCCATTGAGGATACAAGCAATGACTCAATTTTTAATTCCTCTGTAGATGCATCATTTCCAGAATGAATTGAAACATTCAAGATTTCGGTGCTTGTTCCGTGATCGATAAGGACCTGAGTTGTACCTGGTGCAACCGCTGTAAGAACACCATTCTTAACTGTAACAATGTCCGGGTCTAATGATGTGAATCTTGAGTCTGAAGTGACGTCAGCTGTTGAACCATCCTGATATTTTGCTTTTACAGAAAACGAATGTGTGTGGTCAGCTAACTGAAAGGAGATGTTCGTTTCACTAGGAATCAGACCAACAATTTTATTCACGAAATCATTAGAAGGTTTTTCTGAAACGGTAATAGGAATCTGCTTTGAGTAACCAGAGCTATCTACGGTAATGATTGCTGTACCAGTATTTACAGCAGTAAGTAGGCCATCCTTATTCACATTAACAACATCAGGATTAGATGATTTATAAACCGCAGTTGAAGTCGAATTTACCACAGATTTGTCCGTATAGCTTGCTTTTACCTCCAATTGCTGCTGTTGATGTACTACCATATTTTTCATATCTGATGTAACAGAAATCGATTCAGGGGTTGGAGCCTTCCTCTGACCGTCTTTATTCGTGACTGCCACCGGGATATCTACAGTGTTACGACCACCATTATAGTCAGCATATAAAATGGTCGCGCCACTCAATTGACCAATAACCTTTGGTGTACCACCATTTGTTCGCTGAACTGAAGCTACGAAAGGATTGTCGGAGTACATTTCAACGGAAGCTGTGACATCCTCCGTGCTCCCATCACTGTAAATCGCTGTTATCGCAATAGGCGCGCTTTCTTCACCTACACCTATGGAGATATTTGATGGAGAAGCTGTCAAACCAATCACTCTTGGAGTAGTAAGCTTATTGGTGACAGTAACCTCCATTTTAACTGGAGGAAGAACATCTGATCTATAGGAAGCTGTCACAATTGTTTTACCTGGCTTACCTGCGATGATTAATCCTGAATTCGTTACCGTTGCAATGCTGCTGTCTTCGACAGTCCACTTCACATCATATGGATTTACATTTTGATTTAAAAGCATACCACCCTCTGATATTCCGTTAGTGAATACTTCGGTTAAATTAACCGACGAATTTTCACCTGGCAACATTTCAACAGCAGGTGTATCGGTTACAAGCTTCACCGGCTTTACAACATTAACTAGTACAGCATCAACCAATTTATCGTATTTAAAATAGATATAGGCTTGGCCTATTCCAACTGGGGTTATCTGACCATCTTTACTAACGGTAGCAACATTACGATCTGTCGTTGTCCAACTTCCTAAATTGGTAACATCTGTAGAACCCACCATGAGATCCCTTGTATAGGCTTTTACTTGAACCGGCTTATCAGAGGTTTCTAACCTCAACATGCTAGCCGTAAGATTAAGCTGCGTTACTTTTTCAGGAACATCTTCTATAGAAGCAAAGAAGTTTATCTGTGGAAAAGTTGAGTAGGTTACTCCCAATGAAACATCACCTGATGATATCCCTTTTAATACGCCATTTTCAACCTTTGCAATCGACGGATCTTGTGATTTCCATGTAGCTAAATTAGTTACGTCTTCCATCGAACCATCGCTATAAAGCGCTTTTAAAGCGATAGGACGCTGTTGCCCTTCATCTATGAATGATATTCTAGGTGCAGCTAAAACGAGCGATACAATTGTTTTCCCTGCTGAAGCATTTAGAGTTTGACTTAAAACACGCGCATCTTGAGTAGTAACATTTACTTCAACATTTAACACCGCATTACCAAGACTGAATTGTACGTGTGTAGACCCTGCATGCACAGCTGTTAGCACTCCACTAGCAACTGTTACAACTTTCTCATCTAGTGAAGTCCATTTTCCTTCTGCTGTAACATCGGCTTTGGAACCATCCTTATACTCTGCTTCAGCCTTTAATTCATGTTTGCCTTTAGACAGAGAGAACGAGACTTTCGATTCACTTGGAGTAAGTTTGACGATCTCCTTTGAAGGCGGTTCCTTTGTTACCATTTTTGCCTTTTCAGGTGAGGCAGAAGCCAAACTGCTGAATAAAGACAGGATTACGGTAAAGATGAGAGTTAATGCTGTAATTCGTTTTTTCACCTTTGTTGCCATTTGTCGACCTCCTAGATTTTTTTATATTAATCAACCTGTAAATACAGACTGGTAATATCAATCTACTAACACTAGATTTCTTCATGTGATTTCATTTTTCACACTTACCTTGTTTATTGAAAAAGATATCCAATGAAAAATTGACGTTATTTTCAATGAATATGTATTTTTCATCATTAAAAATTTATTAGATTTTTTCCAATTTTCACAATCCAAATACTAAATTATGACTAATCTTCCCGTCTAAAACAAACCCAACGGCCTCCTTTTAATAAAGACCGCCGGGTTTATGTTATTGAACCTGCAAGCTTACATCATCTACAAAGAAATCAGTTGGATTACTGCTGTTATTGGTGCCCTTAAAAGCAATCTGTATGGTCTGCCCTTTATAATCCAAAAGGTTGAAGCTATGCTGCACCCATCCTGCTGCCGTTCCATCATTCAAAGTTAACAGGGTGGACAGGCCTGACCCGCTTGTATTTCTAACCTGTGCATAAAAATAATCATAGGGATGTTTCCTTTCCTTGGTGGATACACAGGTCCAAAAAGTAAGAGAAGCACTCGTTGCAGTGGATGGAATAGTAACAGTCTGATAGATTATATCAGTACTCTTATTGTAGCCATTTAGATATGCAGAATAACTGCCGGAATGCGGTTGGGTTGTAATCAATTGTTGGCCGTTAGTGCTCGATTCTACCCAAGGAGACTGTCCATTTTCAAAACCGCCATTTGTAATAAGCTCTGTTCCTCCGCCTGTTCCTCCGCTTGGACTGTTTATATCGCGAATCAAATTATATGCATCCGGGGTCCCAATACCGGATGCCAAATCATAGCCAGTTGTTGCCCGATAAAATAAGTTGTCTCCGGACGTAATATCATGATACGCCGGAAATGTTTGTACAGTATTAAACATTCTATAAAGAGTTGGGTTCGCCTCGCCAAGATTGCCCTTACCATTGGCTGCAGCGTACTGATTATTGAGGGCCGCGATTCCTGCCCATAAAGGTGCAGCTGCCGATGTCCCTCCGACTACAGTCCAGGAGCCCCCGCTATAGATAGAATAACCAGTGCTTGGATCAGCATCGGCCGATACATCAGGAACCTGCCGATAGCCATTTGTATACATATTTTGGACACCAGTACCTGATTGGAAAGAAGGCATAGTATATACTTTGGACAAACCGCCGCCGCCTCCCCACCTGGATGTGGTATCGCTCCAAATTGTTTCAGAGCTATAAGAAGATCCGCTTAGATTTAAGTGGGTTCCGCCAACACCTGTCACATATGGGTCATTTGCAGGACTGTCGACTTCTAAGGTACTGCCGCCTGAATCGTAAGCCCCATGGTCACCAGACGCAGCAAAAATACTTTGTCCTTGTGTAGCATATTGCTGAAAAATTGTATGGAGGCTATTCATGGTCGCACTTGAGATACGCTGTTCGCCGATTCCCCAGCTGACGGAGATTGTTTTTGCTAGATTATCAGACGCAATTTTTTGATAATTATCGATTAAACCTCGATCTGTATTCGGTGCTTCATATACTATGACCTGCGCTTTTGGAGCTATCGCATTGATGACCTCAATATCCAGTTCAACCTCAAGTTCTGCTTGACCGGCAGCACCGTTATAACCGTCGATATAAACGTTCGTTGGTGCAGGACTTCCAAGACCATAGTAGTTACTATAGTTGGTAGTGTTCGTAGCCTTATATCCGTCAAGCTCCATGACGGCTACTGTTTGACCGCTACCTGTATAGCCGGCACTTGCCAGCGCGCTGACACCGTAAGCCCCTTTCAATTCATCAGGCGTATACCCGCCAGCTGGACCGCTGCCCACATTCGGTATAACTGCTGCTGGCTTTTGATTTACATAGGGTGATGTTTTACTGATTTTTGGATGTGTATAGTGTGCTTCGTTATTCATCCCTTCTACATCTGTGATTACTCCGGAAAATTCCGCAGGGATCATCGGCGCCTGGGCATTTGAATAATAGGTTTGCCCTTTGGAATTTTTATAGTTATTAATCGTTACACCAAATGCATCTTCCATTTGTCCGGTTGTCCCACTGACCGAAATAAACGCATTATTGGCTGAAACATCTTGGACTTTAAAGCCTTTACTAGTTAAATAGCTCTTCACATTGGTAACCGTTTCATCAGTTGGCCCATATTGACTTTTGAATTCTTCAGGTGATATGAAATGCTTGTAGTTAGGAGAGGAAGGGTCGCTCAAACTGTCAATAAAATGGTCCAGTTTATCACTGTTTCTTAATTGCAAGGCAATTGTTAAAGAAGATTTCGTGCTGCTGTTCGTGTGACCAATGAGAGTACCGTGCTTTGCGGCCATTGGCGCTGCTCCATTAAGCTGAACGTGGTTGGATGTTGCTGCATAGCTCGATCCTCCCGATATGTACAACGTCAAACTTAACACAGATGCAGCCGTTGAAATGAATACTTTTCTTTTCATCCTATCACTACTAAGTTTTCCTGTAATTCGTTTTTTCACCTTTGTTGTCATTTGTCAACCCCCTAATTTTTTTTATATTAATCAACCTGTATATACAGACTGGTAATATCAATCTACTAATACTCGATTTCATCCTTCACACTTACCTTGTTTATTGAAAAAGATATACAATGAAAAATTGACGTTATTTTCAATGAATATGTATTTTTCATCATTAAAAATTTATTAGATTTTTTCCAATTTTCACAATTCAAATACTAAATTATGACTAATAAATTGACAACAAAATATTTTTTTAAAAAAATAACTTTGAACACGTAATCTGCCCACTAAAGGGGGAATTCTTAATAAAATTCAAACCCTTATGATTGCTTAATCGCCTTTTAGTTCACTTTTTTCGACCGATTCATACATAGATTTATTTAAAATTCGGTCTTTATTATTCAAATAGGGATTTTGAACTTTTGATATGCACAAATAAGCGGAATCTTTAATAAAATTCAAGCAAATATTATTGCACTATCGTCTTTACCCCTGAGGAGTAAGCCCAAGTTTAGTACCTATTATTATTTCAAATGCGGCAGCAGCCCAAATAAGCATAAGATTGAGCGCACTTGGCCCTTCCTTATCACCTGTAACTGTTTGCTCTATAGGAAATTCGTCTATGGGTGAAGCATTCAATTCGATTCGTAACGGAGATGCTGATGTGATATTTGGAGGTGGTACTGAAGCTGCTATAGCTCAATTAACCTTGGCGAGTTTTGAAAATGCCAAACAATCAATTCTGAACCTTCTATTGCAAATCGGCCTTTTGATGCACAAAGGGATGGATCTGTAATGAGTAAAGGTGCCGGAGTGTTGGTGTTGGAATCATTGGAACACGCAGTAAAGAGAAATGCGCCTATCTTATGCGAGGTAATAGGTAATGTAGCCAGTTCAGTTGCATATCATTTGGTAGCAAACCACTTAGAAGGGAGCGGAGCTTTTATAGCTATGAGAAATGCTTTAAATAAAGCAATAATATCTATACAAGAAGTGGATGTCATTAGTGCTCATGCCACAAGTACACCACTAGAAGAACTTTCAGAAACTATTGCTATTAATAATTTGTTTTGGGAACGTACCTATCATATTCTGGTAACCGGAAATAAATCGATGCTTGGCCATATGCTAGGCGCAGCAGGGGGGGAGAGACTATTGCCTTAGTGAAAAGTCTAAAGGAAAGCATAATTATAAGCAGTGAAAAATGAAAAAAGATGATTTTGGGCTATGCAAGAAAGGATTTACCGGGCGTTTCTTTTGCCACTTCTCTTTGGTCTTGCACATTACTTAGTATTAAAAATCCGCCAATTCCTATCACAAGGCTGGCCAGGGTAATCAAAACAGTTTTCATAAAATCGCTTCCTAATTATCTTTTTTTGGTAGAAGAAACGAAAATGATGTGCAAACAATCAAACCTTACAAACGAAAGGATTTTTCTTCTTATGTAAAGAAAGATGTTGTTTGTGCGACCACTTGTTCTTGAGAACAAGTAAGCCAAAATACCCTTTGATATAAGTATGGGCAGTTAAATGGAAACTACGAATGAAAGAGGAAAAACAGCAAAGAACGATTGACATTATACCTATTGGGGTATATTATAGAGCTTGTCAATGTTTCATTGAAGGAGGCTAAGATGACATAATTCATTTTAACAGGTATCTTTATTACCTGAAAAGAATATTGGAATACGTTGCTTGAATAAAAGGGGTTTTTGAGTTGGATATATAATTATTAATCAGCAAAAGTTATTAATAAAGTAAAATTCCTTGAAAATAGAAACCAATTGTTAAAGGAGGGATAAATAATGGATTACAATGATCAAATGAAAAACAGAGTAAAACGTATTGAAGGACAGTTAAGAGGAATTTTAAAAATGATGGAAGAAAACAAGGACTGTAAGGAAGTTATCACCCAATTATCTGCAACTAGAAGTGCCATTGATCGCACCATTGGTGTAATTGTTAGTTCCAACTTAGTGGAGTGTGTTCAAAAAGCGGAAAACCAAGGGGAAAGAAGCATGGAAGAATTAGTAAAAGAAGCTGTTAATCTGCTAGTAAAAAGTCGATAAAAAAGGGTTGACACCCTCTTTTATTTTTACTAATATATACCCGTAGGGGTAATGGAAATAAACTATGCGGAGGAATTAATAATGAATGTTACAAAAGTAGTTGATGCCAAAGGTTTAGCTTGTCCGATGCCAATTGTTAAAACAAAGAAGGCGATGAATGAACTTGAATCCGGTCAAGTATTGGAAATCCATACTACGGATAAAGGCGCTAAGAATGATCTTACCGCTTGGGCTAAATCGGGTGGTCATGAATTATTGAAACTTGAAGAAGAAGACAAAGTATTAAAATTTTGGATTAAAAAAGGATAATTTTTTTAATCAAAATATACCCATACCGGTATATGTTTATAAATTCTATCAGGAGGTAACAAAATGACAGAAAAGAAAAAGACAACAATCGTTTTATTTAGCGGAGATTATGATAAAGCAATGGCTGCTTATATTATCGCAAATGGAGCAGCTGCGTATGATCACGAAGTAACCATTTTTCATACGTTTTGGGGATTAAATGCCTTACGTAAAGATGAAAATATTCCGGTAAAAAAAGGGTTCATGGAAAAAATGTTTGGGAAAATGATGCCAAGAGGCGCTGATAAAATGGGTCTTTCCAAAATGAACTTTGCTGGGTTTGGTCCCAAAATGATTAAAGATATTATGAAAAAGCACAACGCGATGTCTTTACCTCAATTAATTGAAATGGCACAAGAGCAGGATGTAAAACTTGTAGCATGTACCATGACAATGGATTTGTTAGGACTTAAACAGGAAGAGCTATTAGATAACATTGAATTTGCAGGAGTCGCTGCTTACTTAGCAGATGCAGAGGAAGGTAATGTCAATCTGTTTATTTAAAACAGATAGGGGTTTTCCCCTACATAAAAAGGAGGTGCCAAATGGAATTTGTAAATTATCTTGTTGCAGCACTATTTCTATTCTTCATAATAATGAGGTTCTTACCAACAAAAGGTGTTAACAATATTTCAACAAAAGAATTAAAAGTCGAATTGAATGACAAAAACAAACAATATGTTGATGTCCGTACACCCGGCGAGTTTAAAGGAAACCATATTAAAGGTTTTAATAATATCCCTCTTCATCAGCTTGCTCAAAAAGCAGTGAAGGAACTTTCGAAGGAAAAAGAAGTAATCTTGATTTGTCAAAGTGGTATGAGAAGTGGGCAAGCAAGTAAGATCCTAAAAAAATTGGGATTTTCAAAAGTAACAAACGTCAAAGGCGGCATGAATGCTTGGTCTTAAACAAAATAGAGGGAGGAATATAAATTGAAACAATTGACAGCAAAAGAGGTTGAAACATTATTAAACGAAGGAAAGAAATTAAATATCATTGATGTGCGCGAGGTGGATGAAGTTGCGGCTGGCAAAATTCCAGGTGCCGTAAACATTACATTAGGATTAGTTGAGTTTCGCATGCATGAGTTGGATAAATCCCAAGAGTATATTTTGGTATGCCGTTCGGGAGCCAGAAGTGGTCGAGCTACGCAATTCCTTGAAAGTTATGGATTCAACGTGATTAATATGACTGGCGGAATGCTTGCTTGGGAAGGTAAAGTTGAATAAATTTTTTTAACAAGAATAATACCCTTATAGGTATAAAAACAGGAGGTCTATCATGAATAACATAAAAGCAAACGTAACTTTAGATGCAAAAGGATTAGCTTGTCCAATGCCGATTGTAAGAACAAAAAAGGCAATGATTAACTTGGTGGCAGGACAAGTATTAGAAGTTCAAGCTACAGATAAAGGGTCCAGAGCGGACATAAAAGCATGGAGTGAAAGTTCGGGGCATCAATATTTGGGAACCATCGAGGAAGGCGAAGTATTGAAGCATTACCTTCGCAAATCTTCTAATGATGAATTCAATGAAAAAAATCACCCAAATGTTATCAATAATGAAGAACTAGAGAACATGCTTAATGCAAATGAAAATATCGTAGTAGTCGATGTAAGAGAAGCTGCAGAATATGCTTTTAACCATATTCCTAGCTCGATCTGTATTCCATTAGGTGAACTGGAATACAGATTAAATGAATTAAACAAACAAGATTATATCTTTGTAGTTTGCCGGACAGGAAATCGCAGCGATCTTGCAGCACAAAAATTAACGGAAAATGGTTTTACTAATGTAATCAATGTTGTTCCAGGAATGTATCAATGGACTGGTGAAACTACAGGTATTAAGGGTTAAGAATATTTTTTTAATTAATTTTATACCATAGGGGGTAATTTAGAAAATGGCTGTCAATGTAATGACTTCAAAAGGGGTAACGAAGAAGGTTTTTAATAGAGAAGAGTTATTTATTTTTGATGTACGTAATGAAACTGATTTCAATGATTGGAAAATTGAAGGCGAAAACTTTGAGTATTTAAATATTCCTTATTTCGAATTACTTGATGGTGTAGAAGAAATCATTGATAAAATTCCTACTGATAAAGAAGTATTAGTGGTTTGTGCTAAGGAAGGCTCATCGGTAATGGTAGCAGAAATGCTTTCTGATGCAGGGTTAACCGTGTCATACCTTAAGGGTGGAATGAAGAGATGGAGCGAACATTTAGAACCAGTTAAAGTGGGGGACCTAACTGATGGTGGCGAAATGTATCAGTTTGTTCGAATCGGTAAAGGATGTTTATCTTACATGGTGGTTTCAAACGGTGAAGCAGCACTGATTGATGCAACCCGTATGACAGATATATATCTTGATTTTGCTGAAAGTATCGGGGCAAAAATTACGCATGTATTTGATACACATCTTCATGCTGACCATATTTCTGGCGGACGTACAATTGCTGACAAAACTGAAGCTACTTACTGGCTTCCACCAAAGGATGCAACAGAAGTTACCTTTGATTACCAACCATTAGAAGACGGTAATAACGTCGTAATTGGAACCGTGAGAATTAATATCCATGCCTTATATACACCAGGTCATACCATTGGTTCTACTTCCTTTATTGTCGATGAAAAGTTCTTACTTTCAGGTGACATTTTGTTTATTGACTCAATTGGAAGACCAGATTTAGCCGGCTTGGCAAAGGATTGGGTTGGGGATTTAAGAGAGAGTCTATATAAACGTTATCGAGGTTTAGCTGAGGATTTAATCGTCTTACCCGCTCATTTTATGATTATTGATGAATTAAATGACGATGGCAGTGTAGCTGAAAAATTAGGAACTCTATTTTCCAATAATCATGGTTTAAATATTGAAGATGAAAATGGGTTTAGAAAATTGGTGACTGAAAACTTACCGCCACAACCAAATGCGTATCAAGAAATTCGTGAAACGAATATGGGAAAAATCAATCCTGACATTGATCAGCAACGAGAAATGGAAATCGGTCCAAACCGTTGTGCGGTCCGTTAATAATAAAATAGGAGGCAATATAATGACGTTCTAAAATTCCGGATAAAGAGGTTAATAATGGGGATCCAATCATGGTTCCCTTTTCTAAAGAGGAGGACATCATGGATATTAGCTTAATGATTACGCTCTTCCTAATGGGGGTTATAGGCTCGTTTATTTCTGGGATGTTAGGGATAGGTGGAGCTATCATCAACTTTCCGTTGTTGTTATATATTCCAGTCATGCTTGGTGTAGGTCATTTTTCTGCTCATGAGGTTTCAGGTATTACAGCCATCCAAGTGTTTTTTGCAACAATTGGCGGTGTTTTGGCTTACCGTAAAGGTGGTTATTTAAATAAAACACTTATTGTTTACATGGGTATAAGTATTTTAGTTGGAAGTTTTATAGGGGGATTTGGGTCCACTCACATGCCGGAAAGAGGAATCAACATTGTATATGGAATCTTAGCGTTGATCGCTGTGATCATGATGTTTATACCAAAGAGACGAATTGATAATCTTCCGTCGGAACAAGTCAAGTTTAACAAATGGATTGCAGCGCTGCTATCTTTCATCGTGGGGATTGGGGCTGGTATTGTAGGAGCCGGAGGTGCATTCTTGTTAGTGCCAATCATGCTTGTTGTGTTAAAGATTCCAACAAGGATGACCATTGCCACTTCCTTAGCCATTACACTTATTTCATCGATTGGGGCTGTTTCCGGTAAAATCGCAACAGGACAAGTGCCAATTTTACCTTCACTTATCATGGTTGTTGCCAGTTTAATTGCTTCACCAATAGGAGCAAACGCTGGTAAAAGAGTTAATACCAAAGTGTTGCAAGTCATTATGGGGATTTTAATATTGGCGACAGCAGTGAAGACATGGATAGGAATTTTGTAAAATAGATATTTTATAATTAACATTTTTAAATTCTAGGTGCCATTTTTAATTATGTAATCTTCAAAGCACTTTCTAAGAAGCATCTTGTTATTAGAAAGTGCTTTTTTTATTTAACCTTGTGAAGAATTGTACTAAACTAAATTTACGGAGTTAAAGGATATTTAAATTCCTTGCAAAGAGAGGATCGTTAAATATGGGGATTGAAATAAAAGAAACGTTAGCGAAGAAAATTCTCACTGAAGCAAAGGGATATTTGGATGTAGGATTTACTCATTCGTTAAATCCTTATAGCGGATGCGGGTATTCATGCAAATATTGCTATGTAAGAGAAATGCCCATTCAGAGATTCAAAGAAATCCCTTGGGGACAATGGTTGGACATAAAAACAAACGCAGCTGATAATTACCGAAAAGAAATCATCAAACTTCGTAAGAAAAATAATCCCGTGAACATTTTTATGTCCTCTGCAACAGACCCTTACCAACCCATTGAGCGTAAAGCAAACATTTCAAGAAGGATATTGGAAGAAATGATTGAAAACCCGCCAGATTTTCTTCAAATTCAAACACGAGGACCACTTATTACAAGGGATATTGATTTATTAATAAAATTAAAAGAAAAATGCAAGGTCCTTGTATCCATGACGATTGAGACTGATAGAGATGATATAAGGAAGATTTTTGCGCCGTATGCACCTGGGATTAATTTGCGGGTAAAAGCACTAAAGGAACTTCACGATGCAGGAATATCCACCCAAGCTTCCATTTCTCCAGTTTTGCCGTTTACTCAGGAGTTTCCGAAAATATTGGATGGGATTGTGGACCATATTTGGATTGATACTTTATCCATTGGAGATGGGGCGATGGGTAAGCGATCAGAGAGATTAGGAATGCCAAATTTATTTCATGAACATGGATTATCGAAGTGGTACCAAAAAGATCTACACATTAAGGTGGAAAAACATTTTAATAAATATTTTTTAAAGGGAATTGTACGAGTTTCTAAACAGGAAGCCTTCCCAAAATAAAAAGCTTGAAATAGCAGAAGAGAAGTGCCAATCATGACACTTCTCTTCCTTTTATAAATAGCAAAATGGGTGGTTCTAATTTATTATTGAATAGCAGTTTTTTTGGACCCCGTTGGCCAGAAATTGCCGATAATTGCACCAACTACTGCTGGTAATATCCATCCAAGACCAATACTGTATAGCGGTAAATACTCAATATACGCAGCTTTAATGGATTCGAACAAATAAATGGTCGCCCCCGGCAAGCTTCCAACTAACGTGCTGTAACCATCAAAGAAACTTACACAAAAAGTAAGAAGCATAGACGCTGCATATACACTTTGCTTATGATTAAAAAATGATGAACAGAGCGTCAACAAAATCAGAACAATCGCCAAAGGATATAATAACATTAATACTGGAACAGCGTATTGAATAATATTGTTTAAGCCAAAATTAGCGATGATAAATGACATAAGGCTTAGGATAAGCACGAACATTTTATAGCTTACTTTTGGAAAAATACTATTGAAAAATTCACTACAAGAGGTAATGAGTCCAATGCTCGTTTTTAAACATGCCAGTACAATTATAATTGCAAGAAGGATCGCACCAAATTCTCCAAAGTAATGCTGGGCGACCTTAGCAAAGATTAATCCGCCATTATCGAATGTACCGATGATAGATACGCTTGATGCCCCCATATAAGTAATGAGGCCATAGATTAACATCATTAGTGCCATAGCGAAAATGCCTGATTGCCATGTTGCTTTTGCAATTGTCTTCTTATCGGTAATCCCTTGTCCCTTAATAGCATTGATGACAACAATACCAAATGCTAATGAAGCGAGGGCATCCATCGTGTTATAACCCTCTTTAAAACCAGTTATAAATGCCAATTGGCTGTAATCACCCGTTGGCGTTCCGAATGGTCCCATAGGTTTGACAATCGCGATAATAATTAAAAAGAATAAAAATACTAAAAATGCAGGTGTTAGATATTTTCCGATATAGTCAATAATTTTCGCAGGATTTAATGAGAAATAGTAGACGATGGCGAAAAATACAAAGCTAAAGAGCCCAAGATATAAACTGACGTGCTCTGGATTAATAAATGGTTCAAAACCGACTACGAAAGGTACTGTTGCTGTACGTGGAATCGCGAAAAATGGGCCAATAGTTAAGTAAAGGGCCATGGCGAAGATAACTCCAAATTTCGGATGGACCCGTCCTCCTAATTCACGAAGTCCATTACTTGCAGATAGTCCGAATGCTAAGATCCCCATAAATGGCAAACCAATTGCTGTTACTAGAAAACCAATTAAAGCTGGCCAAAAGTGAGTACCGGCGACCTGTCCCATCTGAATAGGGAAAATCAAATTTCCTGCCCCGAAGAACATACCAAACAACATTGTACCGATGACTGCGTATGTTCTGAATGATATTTTTTGATGCATACATGTGCTCCTTCTAGATGAATTTCATTTATTTTAACACCATTTAGAATTGTTGGCTATCATGTAATGACTGCAATATTGAAGATTGGAAGAAAGATATGATTATTACGGGTGGGTTTAATGTTATGCGATTGAAGTTGAAAACGCTTTAAACTCGCAACTGGCGGTTCAGCAATCGGTAGTGGCAGGTGTTCCTCATGAAAAATGGGGTGATGCCGTCCATTTCGAATTAATGCTGATTTAAAAATTGTATCAATAAATATAGAAATGGCGGGTGTCAAAAGGCTCCCGCCTTTTTGTCCTTTTTCTTTTCCGAGTAAATCAATCACAGTTCCGAAAATGGCTATAAAGGGGAATGAGTACAGTCATTGGAATGTGGGTTATTTATTTTAATTGATTAATCGGATGGCTCCCCTTACTTTTTTCCATATTTCACACAATAGTCTATTCAATGTTGTTAATATTTTATTAATATTTTTGTGATAAAATTATTTTTAACTTAAATTTTATCTAAATACTTAATAATCGGAAAATGAATGTTTCTAAATATGGAAAGGTGACCTCCCAAAAATGACAGTGTTTATTTTCTTAAACATAATAGGAATTATCCTTATTTTGAAGGGGATTAAAGATTCATTTACAACACTTAAGGAAAGTTTTAAAAAGAAGGTTCATTTTAATTTATGTATCAATTCTATTTTAAAAAGCAGCTATTACTTTTTAACAGGGGGCTATTTAATGTACTTTCAAAACCTAGAAATGCAATTACACCAACTGTATTTATTGGGGGTATTCTATTTTGGAATGTCCACAATTTTTTGGCTTATCCTTAATCGAATAGAAAAAGAGGAATAATCGAGTATCTTTTATTACCAAAACCATAACGTTGACTGTACGGTTTGGATTGTGATATAGTTAACATATCTATAGAAAGGGGTGAGTAAATTGGGAAGTTGTATCGGATTGGTGAAATAGCCAGTTTAATGAGCATTTCAAAAAGAACGATTGATTATTACACCCAAATAGGCTTACTAAACCCTGTAAGGTCGGATTCTAATTATCGAATGTATGGAGAAGAGTCTATTCAGATATTGGAATTGGTTGAACATTATAAAACTCTTAATATGCCGCTTGATGAAATCAAAACTTCTATTAAAATGATCAATTCAAATAATTCCATAGATAAAGAGAAAGTAGAAAAACATTGTGAGCAGATTGCTGTTCTTATGGAGCATCTTAAAGAGGAAATAAAGGTAATGGAGCCAATTCTTCAAAAATTAAACAATAATGAAAAAGAAATGCTCGTTAATAAACTATCCTTAAAGGGAGTTTCATTAGCTCAAACATTGTTATTATTATTTGGTTAAAGAGGTGAATGTTTAGATGTTATTCCATCCAATGGATATATTAATCTTCATTGCTTTTGGACTATCCATCTGGGCGCAATTTAAAGTAAAAGGTAACTTTAGTAAATGGTCTGAGGTCGGGACATCTTCAGGACTATCTGGTGCAGAGGTAGCGAGAAGGATTTTAGATTCGAATGGTTTATATCATATCCCTATTCAAGTAGTTCCTGGACAGTTATCAGACCATTACGATCCTATATCAAAAGCAGTTCGTTTATCAGAAAACGTTTACTATGGCCGTTCAATTGCATCAATTTCAGTTGCAGCCCATGAGGTAGGCCATGCAGTACAGGATAAAGAGTCTTATAGGGCACTTGTTTTAAGACATCGAATGTTCCCATTAGTAAATATTACTTCAGGTATTGCACCTTTCTTATTGATGGGAGGGTTTTTCCTTCATCAAACATCCCTTATTGGGCTAGGAATCATCCTTTTCGCAGCAGCAGTTGCTTTCCAGGTGATTACTCTGCCAGTTGAATTTAATGCAAGTACTCGTGCAAAGAACTTTATGCTTGCAGAAGGAATCATTCGAAATCATGAAGAGAAAGGTGTAAATAAGGTTCTTGGCGCAGCAGCCTTAACGTATGTGGCTGCAGCATTAATTTCTGTTCTTGAGTTATTAAAATTTGTCATGATTTTCTTTCAAGGAAACAATGAAGAACAGGAAGATTAACATATTTCAAAAGTAATAGAGTAACTTTGTTTTCAAACTAGGAGGTGTATTCCTTACTTTACTATTAAGTAAGGAGACTATTGATAATTATTAATTTAATTACAATTGCAATGTTAATTGCTTTTACGGCATTTTTCGTATCTTTTGAATTTGCCATTGTTAAAATCCGAGGTACACGAATCGATCAACTTGTTGGAGAAGGAAGCAAAAATGCTATTGCAGCTAAAAAAATAATTTCAAATCTAGATGAATATTTATCCGCATGTCAGTTAGGTATTACAGTTACAGCATTAGGTTTAGGTTGGCTGGGTGAACCAACGGTGGAACATATTCTTCACCCATTGCTGGTAAGCCTTGACTTGCCTGAATCCGTTTCAACTATTGCATCATTTGTAATCGCCTTTGCTTCTGTAACATTTATTCACGTGGTAGTAGGGGAACTTGCTCCCAAAACGGCAGCAATTCAAAAAGCGGAAGCTGTCACATTAATTTTTGCACGACCAATGATTCTGTTTTATAAAATCATGTATCCTTTTATTAAAGCATTAAATGGATCTGCTCGTTTGATTTTAGGCTTCTTTGGAATTAAACCAGCTTCTGAACACGAAGCTGCTCACTCGGAGGAAGAACTTCAATTGATTATTTCCGAAAGCTATAAAAGCGGAGAAATTAATCAGTCTGAGTATAAATATGTGAACAACATTTTTGAATTTAATGATCGAATTGCAAAAGAAATTATGGTGCCACGAACTGAGATTGTTGTTTTTGATAAATCACAAACGTTAGCAGAATGCCTTGAAACTGTTAAGAGTGAAAAGTATACAAGATACCCAGTTATCGATGGAGATAAAGATAATATCGTGGGTATGCTGAATTTGAAAGAAGTCTTAACGGATTATATCGTCGGCAAGAATCTAGAAACTCCAATTGAACATTATGTACGTCCTGTGATCCAGGTAATTGAATCGATCGCCATACACGATTTGTTACTTAAAATGCAGAAAGACCGCATTCATATGGCTATCCTAATGGATGAGTATGGCGGAACAGCTGGATTAGTAACAGTAGAAGATATTCTAGAGGAAATTGTCGGTGAAATTCGAGATGAATTTGATGCGGATGAGGTACCTGAAATCAATAAAATAAACGATAATAAAACAATCGTCGATGGAAAAGTTCTTATAGAAGAAATAAATGATTTATTCGGAATAGATTTAGATGATGAGGATATTGATACCATTGGGGGTTGGATATTATCCAAAAAGATGGATGTAGTCGAAGGCGAGATAATTAATTATGGTGATTTTGATTTTAAAGTTCGTGAAGTTGATGGGTATCATATTAAATCTTTAGAAATAGTAAAAAAGCAAGAATCTTTTGCTTAATAGATGAATCCCTCTTAATTAGAGGGATTTTTTTCATTTTTAATCTGTATAAATAATAAATATGTTGACATTTTATTGACAATGAAAAGTCGAATGTTGACAAAATGTCAACGAATTTGTATATTTTAATAGAATTTCATTTTTTCAATTAGGATAAAGTGTGTTTAATTTTTCTACTGATTTTTAATAGTTATGAAATTGATAAGGAATGAAAACCGGAAAGGGAAGCTAATATGTCTGGTGAAAAGATGGATAATAATCTGGGGTTATTATTGAAAAAATTATTAAAGGAACGTTCTTTCTCCATGAGGAAGCTTAGTGAGCTTACTGATATTGACACAGCCACGATCTCTAGGATTATTAATGGTAAACGCAAAGCAAATCCTGCCCATTTACAAAAATTTGCTGATTGTTTACAAGTCCCCATTTCAGAGTTATTTATAGCTGCAGGCTTTTCAATTGAAGAGAAAAATACAACACAGCAATCTGACATTTTTATGTCTGTTGAAAGTATTCAAAATTCACTTGAATTCTCCCACCTTATAGATAATAAGTTTAGTATTGCTAGTTTAGAACAGGAATTATCTAATTATGAACAATATGTACAAACAGAAGAGGGAAAAGAAAATATTCTCAAAAGCTTTGGGGAAAAGATTAAGAAATTAGGCAGTATTGGTCCGTTTATCAGTCAGCTTAAGGAAATGTTTGAGAAATTCCGCTTAAACAAGGGAACACCACGGGAGCTTGCCATAGTTGGAAGTGCACTAATCTATTTTATTGTCTCAGTGGATGTTATTCCAGATTACATTTTTCCAGTCGGTTTTATCGACGATGCTATGGCAATTCAAATTGTAGCAAATTTACTAAAAGCTGAGTAGCAATTGACTTAATTCTTCGAAATAGCCGTTTAAGAGCTACATTTAAGTTACAGGACAATAATTCAATAAACTAAGGACAATTGGGAAGGTGTACTATGGAAAGAATGCTTCGTAGGAAAAAGCGTGTTAGATGGAAAAGGGTAATGTTGCTTATTTTTATTTTAATGATTGGTAGTGTAAGTGCTTATGCAACTTATCAATATAAACAAGGAATTTCGCTTGGTAAGGATGGAAAATTTAATGATGATGAGAAAGTAGCGAAAGCATTCCAGGGAGAAGATGTGAAGTTTGGTAGAATTAATGTGCTCCTATTGGGAAGTGATTCACGTGGTGAAGAACATTCAAGAACGGATTCCATCATGATCGCTCATTATGATCAGGATACTCATCAATCTAAGTTGATTTCTATAATGAGAGATACCTATGTTAATATTCCTGGTCATGGAAAGCAAAAAATAAATGCAGCATATGCATATGGTGGCCCAGAGCTTCTTAGACAAACAATTAAAGAAAACTTTGATATTGATGTAAATTATTACGCTATTGTTGATTTTGAAGGATTCTCAAAGATTGCAGATATTATTGCACCAGATGGAATTGAAGTTGATGTTCCTCATGAAATGAAATATGGAATAGGAACGACAATTAATCCTGGAAAACAAACCTTACATGGGGATAAGTTATTAGGATATGTACGTTTTAGGCATGACAATTTAAGTGACTTTGGCCGAGTTCAAAGACAACAGGAAGTCATTAGCAAGTTGAAGGACCAAGCTTTGAGTATTGGAAGTATCATAAAGCTTCCTAAAATATTGGGTGTTATAAACCCATATGTTGATACCAATTTGGATACTCCCACTCTTTTTTCCTTGGGGAAAGATTTGCTTACTAATAAATCCAAAGACTTAAAATCAATTCGTACTCCCGTGGATGGGTCTTTTACTAATGAACAATTCAAGAATGCAGGTGCAGTGTTAAGTATCAATCTTGAACAAAATAAATCTGCTTTAAATGCATTTTTATCTTCATAATAAAAAACATAAATTCGGCAATTTCTATATCAGTTCATTTGAAAGGTGGACTAACATGCGCTATTTATTATTATTAATCATTATTATTCCCGCAATGGATATAGGTTTTTTGCTATTTTCTGGTAAAACGATTGGTGTTTGGCCGACATTGATTTTTATCATATTAACAGGAATTATAGGAGCCTATTTAGCGAAAAGAGAGGGGCTGCAAACCATTCGCAGGGCACAGGAGCAACTGCGTTACGGACAAATTCCCAGTGAAGCTGTTTTAGATGGCATTTGTATTCTAATTGGCGGTACACTACTTTTGACTCCAGGATTTATCACGGATATATTCGGATTTCTAATGCTTTTTCAGCCAACAAGAAAACTGTTTAAATTCTTTATGAAAAAATCATTTCGAAAATGGATCGACAGAGGAAATATTAAGATTATAAAATAAAGCCTGCTTGTGAAAGGAACTCAGTGATGGGTTCCTTTTAATAATATCTTCAGTGCGTATTTCGAAATAGCATAATCTCGATGATTCGAATTTATAAATACACATAAGAATTTTTCCCAAATACAACTGGACGAACTCACACCAAGAGATCTCTTTACGTTATGCAATGTTCAAAAGTTTGTTTTTAGCGATACTGATAAAAAAATAAAAATCCCACTTGTATTAAAGTTTTGATCATTTATACAAGGGGGATTTTTTATTTATATACATGTAATTCGACTTTTTAAACTCATAAAAAGTTAACAAAAAATTGATTTTATCAATATTTCCCATTTTTATTGGGACACTATAAAAACAAAGAGTAGGGGAGGTAAGCATATGAAAATTAAGCTGTTGTTAGAGTCAGTAAAAAAAGGTAACAAATCATCTGCATTAGCCATGACGGGTAATACGCTTATTGCTGTTACTGAATTTATAGCTGGAAGCATTAGTGGGAGCGGAGCGATGTTTGCCGCAGCTATGCACTCTTTAGGAGATGCAGTTAACCAAGGTTTCATTTTTATAGGAAGTGTGTTATCTCAAAAAAAACCGTCAAAACGGTTTCCTAATGGTTTCGAACGTTTGAACCATATTTTTAGCATGATTGCCGCATTGGTTGTCTTCACTATGGCATTTGAAACCATCCGTGAGGGATGTCATTTAATTTATAATCCTGTTGAACCAAGTACAGGTCTATTGATGAACATATTTATTTTAATTCTAAACCTGGTTATTGATGGAGCTGTTTTAATTAAAGCGATGAAAGAAATAAATCATGATTCTGGGATAAAAGTAAAAGGGCTCAGAATTGTCCTCGAATCTTTTAAAAATGTAGGCAGAGCAACTCCTCCAACAAGATTTGTCTTCTATGAAGATCTTGTGTCTGTTACAAGTGCGTTATTGGCCTTAATTGCAGTAGTAATAACCTCGATTACAAATTTACATCTTTTAGATGGAGTTTTCACCGTCATCATTGGATTGTTAATGATTGGTGTTTCTATTCGAGTGGCCTACGATAATATTGTAGATCTAATTGGAAGCTCACCTATTGTGAAATTAAAGAACGGATGGCAAAAATAATAGGAATAGTAGGTATATAAATTTTAAAGTACATTTTAAAAATTAGGGATAGATAACCGTAACAACATTATTTCGGCCCATGATAATAGGGGGGATGAGACAATGAATATTCTTAAGAAAATGTGTGTCATTTTGCTTGGCAGTATTTTGTTGTCAATTGGTATTAATTTCTTTTTAGTGCCATTTGAATTACTTGATGGCGGCATAATCGGCATAGGGTTGATTATCAAGTATTTAACAGGAATTAAACCTGGACTAGCTATTATTTTATTAAGTGTACCTATATTTGCACTAGCCTGGTTTCATAATAAAAGTTATTTTTATAATAGTTTACATGGAATGTTGTTTTCTTCGTTTGTGATTGACCTACTGGCACCTTCACGATCCATTTTACCAGAATTTCAAATCCCTGCTGTCTTTAGTTCTATTTTGGGAGGAATATTCGTTGGATTAGGTATTGGGATCATGCTCCGACATGAAACTAGTACGGGAGGAACAGATCTATTAGCTCAATTTTTATCGAAGATATTTAAAATTAATGTAGGGATTTTGATATTCATTATCGATGCATTGGTCATTTGTCTTGGCGGTTTATTATTATCTAAAGAAACCTTTTTCTTATCCTGTGTTACGATAACAGTTGTAGGTTTATTTACCAGCCTATGCACGTGGAATATTAAAGGGAGTAATATAAAGACGAGTTGAAGGAAACCTCATTAAAACGAAAATTGGATAACTACCATTATGTAGGGGGTTATTCCATGAGAAGGAAAAAAAAATTATTAAATCGCTAATCGTTTTCTCCTTATGAATGGCATTGATGCCTTTTACAGCAAATATCAATGTTCATGCATTTTCTAATCAGGTAATCCAAAAGGGTGCAGTTGGAAGTGATGTCATTGAACTTCAATTCAGGTTAACATATATTGGTTTTTACCATGGGAAAATTGATGGTGTATTTGGATGGGGAAATTATTGGGCACTAAGGAACTTCCATTATGAGTTCGGCCTTCCGATTGATGGTCTTGCAGGAGCTAAAACAAAGGCTAAATTAGTTAAGGTAACCAAATATAATCCAAATGATACTGCAAAAAAAGCTGTAATTGATGCAATAAATGGTTGGGATCCAACCAAAAAAGACCGAATAAATCGGTCTTTTCTACTGTATATTAGAATTTACTTCTGCCTAAAGGAGTTTGACTAGTTTAATGATAATTGTGCATACATGGCTTCGAAAATCAAACTACCTCTTTCTAATGCTGTGATGTCATCAGGACTTGTTAAACGAATTCCGTCACATATAAAATCTAATCCTGGAGCAATGGGCTCCAAACATGCTTCCTGTATTGTATCTGCTTCATCTATAATTCTAGCCATTTGTTCTAATATCGGTTCCTTTATTTTATATTCTCGTAACATCGTATGGAAGGTGCAATGACCTCTGCGGTGGGAAAGTCGTACCCCTGGAATATCAAACGGTTCGTGCCCTTCAGGTAATGGTTTTTGACCAATCGGAATAAATGAAAATTCCGCATCAGAATCTATCCATCTTTTTATTAACCATGAACAAGCCATCCTATCGACTCCTACATGTTCCAACGTAACCCATTTCATTGTACAGAACCTCCTCTGGCATCCTGTAATTTTTTTAAAACCTGTTTTCCTAATTCAGATTGAAAATAATCGACCATTTTAATTTGTTGATATTTTTTTGTTACCGATACTAGATCAAATTGTTCGCTACCCAAATGATTCAGTATATCGCTGTATTCTTTATCCACTTGAGCAAGAAACTCATTAATTATCAATTCATCTTGTATTCCTAATACAAGATGAGATTCCCAGACAGACGCTTCACCACCAAGTTCCTGAATTTCTACAGCCAGCCATTGAAATTGTTCTTTAGTTTTTGGGTTAGATGGCAGACACCAAATGGAGTCGTGTAGAAGGACAGCACCGATTTTTTTTAGTTTTCTCCACACGTAAACACGCACTTTACTTGGATTCCTTGGAATCTTGTATATTAAATGAAGCCACTGTTGCATGAATCCATCTCCTAATTTAATGTGTCATAGGATAAATTATTAGACCGATAATTGCAGATGCAAGGATAATAATGGGTTCCGAAACCTTCTTGATTTTCCATAGGATTCCTAATGTAATAATAGCAAATAATGCCGTAGGTAAATCAATAATAGATCTTTTCCCCAATACAATCACAGCTCCGCTAATTGCACCTGTAGCAGCAGCTGTTACACCATTAACGAATGCATTTATCCCAGGCACCTTACCATATTTTTTAAACAGTGGTGCTGGCAGTATGGTCAACAAGTAACATGGAAGGAAGGTAGCCAATGCAGCAACTGTTGCTCCAGAAAAACCAGAAACTAAATATCCAATAAATCCAGTCGTAATCACAACAGGACCTGGTGTAATCATCGCAACAGCCACAGCGTCAAGGAATTGTTGTGCATTTAACCATTCATACTCTTTTACTACCCCTCCGTAGAGGAAAGGGACAATTGCAAGTCCGCTTCCAAAAACAAATGCACCAGCCTTTAAAAAAAAGATAAAGATGTCCGTCAAAACACCAGACTCGTTGCCCTGTACACTTGTCAAAAATAAAGTGAAAGGAAGAGGGATGAAACTATGAAATTTATTTGTTTTTCTCCATAATCCTTTGGGCGGAGATTTCACTATCCAATATAAAATTCCAGCACCTAGAAACAACATTACATTTTCTGTTTCGGTTAGGACAGTTACTAAACCTGCCACTAAAAAGATTGTCCATAATAGCCAGTCCTTTCCAATTGTTTTTACCGTTAATTTATAGGCACTGAATGCGATGATTCCGATAACACTTGCTCCCACTGCATAGAAAACAGCTTGCATCCATGTTAATCCACCAAAGTGGACATAAGCCCAGCCTAAAGCTATAACCATTAGGAATGATGGGGCAACAAAGGAAATGGCAACTAGCGTAGCACCAATTATTCGATAGTGCACATACCCTAGATAAATCGCTAATTGTGCAGCCAATGGGCCTGGTGCAAGCTGTGCCAAAGCAAGCCCGTCTTTGTAGTCAGATTCTGAAATCCAGCCTCGTTTTTCAACCAAGTCTCTATACATGTATCCTGTTAAAGCGACAGGCCCGCCAAAACCAATAGTCCCCAACTTAAAAAAATATAGGATCATTTGCCGTAGTGAGTAGCTTACAGTCTTATTTTGAATGTTTGTTTCCCCATCCTGTGATGTGCCCATTTCAACTCCCCCTTTTGTAATACTGGTTACATTTTAATTAATTATATGCATCGGTTTAGGGAAGAACAATGATTTTTTAATTCAGTAAGCAAATAAAAAATATCCTTTTAAATCAATATTAAGGAAGGATTAGGGAATCTTACTATTGTAATTGAATTATCGAACCTAAAGGGGTTTTTGATTATGAGCTTACGGCAGTATATTTCTTCATTTGTTTCTTTCGTCTTAGTTTTGATGGTCACACTATGTTCCGCTACTTTGATTCATGCGGAGAATTCACCTTCTTCTAACAACTTAAAATCAACAAATCTTTTAGCGCAGCGGAAAAAGGTAGAGAAGGAAATTGGAAGACCAGGTGTACTTAAACCAGGTGATGTCTTCTTTATCAGTTTGCCTCGTAAAGATTTACGGGTAAGAGTCAAGGGAACACCCATCCGTCCTAGATTGGCATTAGGAGGTTGGACAGCTTTTAAACAAGTGGATGACCAAACGATGGTTATGGGGGATTTAGTCCTAGAGGAAAAAGAAATTCAGCCTGTTATGAGTCAATTGATTAAACAAGGAATTCAAGTTACGGCGCTACATAATCATTTATTAGGTGAAATCCCACGTATTATGTATTTGCATATTGATGGACATGGAAATGCAATTCAATTAGCCAAAGCAATCAGGTCGAGCATGGACCTAACAGGATTACCAAAGAACATAATAAGTGAGTCGTATTCATTTCCGTTTGATACTCAGAAACTTGATAATTTATTCAGACATAAAGGTACTATTACAAATGGGATTTATAATATAAGTATTCCTAGATTAGAAAAAATTACGGAAAATGGTATGGAGATTCCTCCTGCCATGGGGGTAGCAACATCGATAAATTTTCAACCTACAGAAAATAAGAAGGTAGCAATAACTGGGGATTTTGTGCTTACAGCAGAGGAAGTGAATCCCGTGGCGAGCACCTTGCGTAAGCATGGCATTGAAGTAACAGCTATACATAATCATATGTTAACAGAGAATCCTCGTTTATTCTTTATGCATTTCTGGGCACATGACCAACCTTTCAAATTGGCGAATGCTCTGCGAGAAGTCTTGGACAAAACTAATAGCATGTAGAATTACTTTAATTTATACTTTAATCGATTTTTAGAAATTGCAGAGGAAGCTGGAAAAACCACAGGTTTAGTAACAACTATTTCAGATAATAAAAAAGGTTTCTTCTTAATGGTTGAGGAGAAGGGATTCGATGAAATGGCTCATGAAATTAATGCTGAAAAAATGTTTAAAGTAGGTCAAGAGCAAGATAAATCAGTGGAAGTGGCTAAAGAATTTGCTAAACAGCATCCTGATATGTTGATGACTTAAGAGCTGTGAGAGGATTCCTTCCAGATGGAAGCGAACTGGGCATTCTAAGTGCGAATGGAAAATGGAGGTCTCGGTACTGGCTAAAATGTTCTTCGATAAATTTAACAATTGGTTATTGACAAAAAAAAATATAAGTATTATGATTATCTCAGATTCAAGATAATTTAATTCAAGATTTTCTGAGGGGGTGAAATTAATGGAGAGGAAATGCAATAATCTTCCCTTTCTGATATTAATGCAAACATCTAAAGCAATTCATGAACGAATAAAAGAAGAAATGGCAAAAAATAAGTTAGGTATTACGGAATTTTCGGTATTAGAGGTACTTTATCAAAAAGGGAAACAAACGATTCAACAAATTGGAAATTGCATATTGATCTCAAGTGGTTCGATGACCTATGTTATAGATAAGCTGGAGCAAAGAGGTTTATTAAGCCGAAATGCCTGTCCAGATGACCGACGAGTGATCCATGTGACATTAACGGACGATGGAAATGAGTTAATGAATGTAATCATGCCAAAATATCATGATTTTGTTAATCAGATGTTTGAATCATTAGATGATGATGAGGCCGAGACATTGGTGCAGCTTTTGAAAAAAGTAAGGAATATAGTTTAAATATCATTTTTTTTACAAATATATCTCGAATTCGAGGTAAAAATATTTAGGAGGATTTTAAGTTGATGAATATCGGTTTATTAATAATTCGTTTGGTAATTGGTTTATTATTCGTTGGACATGGAGCTCAAAAATTGTTTGGTTGGTTTGGCGGCTATGGATTGAAAGGAACTGGAGGCTGGTTTGAATCCATTGGCATGAAACCAGGAGTAACCATTGCTCTTATAGCAGGGTTAGCAGAATTTGTTGGCGGAATATTGTTTGCATTAGGGCTTTTAACCCCAGTAGCAGGAATTTTGATCGCTGGAACTATGGCTATGGCAATCATAAAAGTTCATGCGCCAAACGGATTATGGAATACATCAAATGGATATGAATTTAACTTAACATTACTTGCAGTGGCAATTGGTGTTGCCTTAATCGGTCCTGGTAAATATGCTTTAGATGCTTTTTTATTCTAAAATATTCAATTTTGAGATTGATAAATAATTGTTTTTTATCCGTATATGGAACAAAATAAAGTATCTTGTTTAGTTAAATACTGGATATTAATTTATAAAGGAGTGTTGAAAAAATGAGTAAGAAAACAATGGGTATTCACCATATCACAGCAATTGTAGGGCATCCGCAAGAAAATGTGGATTTTTACGCAGGAGTTTTGGGATTACGTTTGGTTAAGCAAACGGTCAATTTTGATGATCCAGGCACCTATCACCTTTATTTCGGTAATGAAGGTGGAAAACCAGGAACCATTATTACATTCTTTCCATGGGCAGGAGCACGTCAGGGAGTCATTGGTGATGGCCAAGTAGGGGTTACTTCTTATGTAGTTCCGAAGGGTGCCATGGAATTCTGGGAAAAAAGGTTAGAAAAATTTAATGTTCCTTTCACAAGAATGGAGCGCTTTGGAGAGCAATATTTAGAATTTGATGATCCGCACGGTCTTCAGTTGGAAATTGTGGAAAGAGAAGATGGAGAATTAAATACTTGGACTTTCGGTGAGGTTGCACCTGAAGTTGCTATCAAAGGTTTTGGCGGAGCAACTCTTTTATCGACCCAGCCTAACAAAACGGCTGAATTATTAGAAAAAGTAATGGGACTTGAATTAGTAAGTAAAGAAGGAGATTTCGCACGTTATCGTTCCACTGCTGATATTGGAAATATTATCGACGTTAAATTAACTCCAATCGGACGTGGACAAATGGGTGTAGGAACGGTCCATCACATTGCATGGCGGGCTATTGATGACGAAGATCAATTAGATTGGCAAAAGTATGTGGCTGCGAATGGATATGGCGTCACACCTGTACGGGATAGAAACTACTTTAATGCAATTTACTTCAGAGAGCATGGAGAGATTCTATTTGAAATTGCCACTGATCCTCCAGGTTTTGCTCATGATGAATCGCAAAAGACAATGGGAGAAAAATTGATGCTGCCAACGCAGTATGAGTCTCAGAGAGAAAAAATTGAAAGAGTATTATTACCGTTTGAAGTAAGAGAACTAGACTAATTTTATGAAAAGGGATGATTTCTTTGCTTTCAATCGATCCAGCCTCATTGTCCGAAAGAGAAAATTATAAATTTCTAATAGGTAGCATCATACCTAGACCGATTGCTTTCGTCACCACCATTTCAAAAGACGGCGTTTTAAATGGGGCACCATTTAGTTATTTTAATATCGTGTCATCCAATCCCCCGATGATTTCTTTATCTATTCAACGGTCATCGGGGAGACAAAAAGATACAGCGAGGAACATCATGGAGTCAAAAGAGTTTGTGGTTCATATCGTAGATGACCACAATGTTGAAAAAATTAATAAAACAGCTGCAAACCTTCCTCCTGACGAGAGTGAGATTGAGTTAGCTAACTTAACTCCAATCGAAAGTGCGAAGATTTCAGTTCCTGGAGTAAAGGAAGCAAAAATTCGAATGGAATGTTCGATGGAGCATTCCTTCGAACTGGGTGGCTCAGATACTCCTGGATGTGATTTTATTATAGGAAAAGTTGTTCAATTTCATGTCGAAAGCGATATTTATGAAAACGGAAGAATCAATCCAAGGGGATTAGGTGCTGTAAGTCGATTGGCTGGAAATAACTACGCCAAAATTGGTGAGATTTTTGAAATCGAACGGCCTAAATAATTGGTTTCAAAATCTCAATGATGAAATGGAGAGGATTGAATGCAAAAAACAGCAGGTATCCATCATATCACAGCGATGGTAAACGATGCCGGGCGGAATATAGATTTTTATGCGGGTGTATTAGGTTTAAGGCTTGTTAAAAAAACCATCAATTTTGATCGTCCAGAAGTCTACCATTTATATTTTGGGAATGAAACAGGTCAACCAGGAACTGTGATTACGTTTTTTCCATGGGCTAAACAGCTGAAAGGTCGAATTGGAACAGGTCAGGTTGGTGTGACCAGTTATGTAATTCCAAAAGGTTCAGTCCAATTTTGGGAAAGCCGATTGCAAAAATTTGGAGTGGAGTTTACTTCATCCATTCGATTTGGTGAAAAATATTTAAAATTCAACGATCCTGACGGACTTCAACTTGAACTAACAGAACGAGATGAAGGATCTAAAAATACTTGGAGCTTCGGGGGAGTCCAACCAGAACATGCCATTAAAGGGTTTGGTGGTGCTGTTCTGTTTTCAGCGCAACCACATAAGACAACGGATGTTCTAGAAAATATTTTAGGTTTAGATTGCATCGGTCAAGAAAATGAAATTCTAAGATTTAAATCGACAGCAAATGTTGGCAACACTATTGATATTCACTTAAATCCTTCAGTTCGAGGGCTGATGGGAGCAGGAACGGTTCACCATATAGCATGGCGGACCACTGATAAAGAAGATCTTCTTAAATGGAGTTCACTACTCCAAGATAAAGGTTTTTATCCAACAGAAATTCGTGACCGTAACTACTTTAATGCAGTGTATTTTCATGAAGGAGGAGGCATCCTCTTCGAAATAGCCACCGACCAGCCAGGATTTGCAGTAGATGAACCTGTCGCCGAATTAGGAAATAAACTCATGCTGCCATCTTGGTTAGAATCGCAAAGAGAAGAATTAGAAGAAACCTTGCCTCAAGTAGAGGTTCGTGTTTTGGAGGGAGATAGATAATGAAACATATATTCAATAAGGGCCAAGATCCAACAAAACCAACTTTATTATTGCTTCATGGTACTGGTGGTAATGAATTAGACCTGCTTCCTCTTGCGGGAAGAATTGATGAAGAGGCTTCAGTCTTAAGCGTTCGAGGAAATGTATTAGAAAATGGAATGCCTAGGTTCTTCCGAAGATTGGCTGAGGGAGTATTTGATATAGAAGACCTTATTTTCAGAACAAAAGAATTAAATGAGTTTCTAGATGTGGCAGCTGAGAAATATGGTTTCGACCGAGATAATATTATTGCCATTGGATACTCAAATGGAGCCAATATAGCCGCAAGTTTATTATTCCACTATCAAAATGCCTTAAAGGGTGCCATTCTTCATCACCCTATGGTACCGAGAAAAGGAATTGAACTTCCCGATTTATCGGGGAAACATGTGTTTATTGCTGCTGGAACAAATGATCCGATTTGCTCGCCAATGGAATCAGCTGAATTACAATCGTTATTAGAAAATGCTAATGCGAAGGTAGAACTACATTGGGAAAATAGAGGTCACCAATTAACAATGCAAGAAGTCGAGGCTGCGGCTGACTGGTATCGCCATTTTTGGAACCAAAGCGAAAAAAGATAGAAGAAAAATTAAGACCCTTAATATTAAAATAAATCTCTAGGAGGGATATATAATGAACAATCTAAAAGGAATACACCATGTAACAGCTATTACAAGCAGTGCAGAAAAAAACTATGAATTTTTCACCTATGTTTTAGGTATGCGTTTAGTTAAAAAAACTGTAAATCAAGATGATATTCAAACCTATCATCTTTTCTTTGCAGATGATAAAGGCAGTGCAGGCACAGACATGACTTTCTTCGATTTCCCCGGCATTCCGAAAGGCGTACATGGTACTAACGAGATCTCAAAGACATCTTTCCGTGTACCGAGTGATGAAGCATTAAACTATTGGGTAAAACGTTTTGACCGTTTAGAAGTCAAACATACTGGAATCAAAGAGCAATTCGGCAAGAAAACCCTCTCTTTCATTGATTTTGACGATCAGCAATATCAATTCATTTCAGATGAATTCAATAAAGGGGTGGAATCTGGCACACCATGGCAAAAAGGTCCAATTCCACTGGAATATGCAATTACTGGTTTAGGACCTGTTTTTATCCGTATTGCGAACTTTGATTACTTTAAAGAAATGATGGAAAAAGTCCTATTATTTAAAGAGACAGATAAAGAAGGATCATTCCATTTATTTGAAGCAGGGGAAGGCGGGAATGGTGCTTCGGTCATTGTAGAATATAATGCAGTTCTTCCTGAATCCCAACAAGGTTTTGGGACGGTTCACCATGCCGCATTCCGTGTAGAGGATCGCTCTGTTTTAGAAGAATGGATTGAACGAATGAATAGTTTTGGATTCCATACATCGGGTTATGTAAATCGTCACTTTTTTGAGTCATTATACGCTAGAGTGGCACCGCAAATTTTATTTGAGTTCGCTACAGATGGTCCTGGTTTTATGGGAGACGAACCTTATGAAACGCTTGGGGAAAAATTATCTTTACCTCCATTCCTAGAGCCTAAACGGGCGGAAATAGAAAAATTAGTTCGCCCAATTGATACAATGAGAAGTACAAAGGAATTCATCAAAGAATAAAAAGAAACACATTCAACAAAACTGAAATTTAATAAGTTCTTGGTACCTTTATACATCAGGCAAAACGTACTATTCCAGTTGCAGAGTAGGTTAAAAATGCGAATCAATAAAAAGAAAAACTAATCGGGAGCACTTCCGATTAGTTTTTTACGTTTAAGGAAATTGGGAAGAAGTACGGACTATTTGTTCTTAATTGAAAAGGAGGGGGATGGTTCTAGTGGCACAAAAAGTCATTAGAACCGTCCCTCCGGTATCCAACATCGCATTAATTGGTGTACTCCTTTTTCAATTTGGTCCAATGGAATGCCGCCGAAGCCTAATAGAAAAGTTGGATATTGATAGTCAATGGGACTTAACAGATAATCGCTTACTGGATAGATGGCAATATGGTCCTTTGCCGCCATTTGTTTTAACTGATTTTCCCCTTTTGACAGGGGGACGGAAATTAAAATGTGCATTCCTGCTAGGTCTCCTGTGATCTTGACATCCGGATAATACGTTTCTAATATCCGGGTTAATTTTTCATGTTTTTTGCGATAAATTTTCCGCATCCTGTTTAAGTGTTTGGAAAAATAGCCATCTCTCATAAAGTCAGCTAAAATATGCTGATCGAATCTAGGTACTGTTGATGAGTAATAACTGAATGTCTCCTTATATTTTTGTAGTAAGGTTGAAGGTAAGACACAATAAGCAACACGTAAGGAAGGCATTAATGATTTGGTAAACGTGCTCAAATAAATAACTTTTTCGTTTTGGTCTAACCCTTGTAAGGCGGGAATAGGTTTTCCAATATAACGAAACTCACTATCGTAATCGTCTTCAATGATGTAGCGATTTTCATCTTTTGCTGCCCAGTTTAATAGCTGCGTTCTTCTTGTTGCTGATAGAACCGCACCCGTAGGGAATTGGTGTGAAGGTGTAATGTAAACAACATTGGCATTTGTTTTTTCAAGTTCATCCACTATTAAACCATCTTCATCCACCGGAATGGGGGTGGCCCTATTTTGCAAGTGTATTTTTGGGATGGCTGAATAGCCGGGATTTTCAAGGGCGAATTTTGAATCATTTCCAAGTAACCTTAGAATCATTGGAAGCAGCTGTTCCGTTCCCGAACCAATGACAATTTGTTCAGGCTTACAAACAATCCCCCTCGATTGATAAAGATATTTAGAAATTTCAGCTCTTAATGCGTATTCTCCTTGAGGGTCTCCAATTTGTAACAACTCTTTTGAACTATGATCATATAAATTTTTTGCATATTTTCGCCAAATTGAAAATGGGAATGAGTCTGAATCAATTTTTCCCGGATGGAAGTCGAATTGATATATTTTTTTCTCGACCTTTTCTACAGGCATGTTTAAAAGCTCTTTTTCAATATAGGGTAATTCATCAATCTCTTCTACAAAAAAACCAATGCGGGGTTTAGATCCCACATAGCCTTCTGCGATAAGTTGGGCATAGGCAATTTCAATGGTTGTTTGACTGATATTTAAAAATTCAGCTAATTTTTTTTTGGATGGTAATTTGGTTCCCACTTCAATTTGTTTTTGGATAATGGCGTCTTTGATACCGATATAAAGCTGTTCATATAAAGGTTTTGCTGTACTTTTATCCAATTTAAACATAAGCATATCCATCTGTAATCTCCCCAACTGACCATATTAATTTTTAAAAAATTGAACCTTTTCTTAAAGTCAATTTCTATTATACTAGTAATCATCAAATGTATGGAGGTTTTTTTATGAAACAAGTTGGAACTGAAAGAGTAAAACGTGGTATGGCAGAAATGCAAAAAGGCGGCGTGATTATGGACGTCATTAATGCCGAGCAAGCAAAAATTGCAGAGGCTGCAGGTGCAGTTGCTGTTATGGCTTTAGAGCGGGTACCATCCGATATTCGAAAAGCTGGTGGTGTAGCTCGTATGGCAGATCCTCGGATTGTAGAGGAAGTATTGAATGCTGTAACCATTCCAGTAATGGCAAAAGCACGTATTGGTCATATTGTCGAAGCACGTGTATTAGAATCAATGGGCGTTGATTACATAGATGAAAGTGAAGTATTAACACCTGCTGATGAGGAATTCCATTTATTAAAAAGCGACTACACCGTACCTTTTGTATGTGGATGCCGCGATTTAGGGGAAGCTGCTCGTCGTATTGGAGAAGGGGCTTCCATGTTACGTACGAAAGGTGAACCGGGAACAGGAAATATTGTCGAAGCTGTTCGTCATATTCGTAAAGTTAATTCACAGGTAAGACGCGTTGTTGGTATGAGCACAGATGAATTAATGACAGAAGCAAAAATTTTAGGTGCACCATTTGAATTATTATTAGAAATCAAAAAATTAGGGCGCTTACCAGTTGTAAATTTTGCTGCTGGCGGGGTGGCAACACCTGCCGATGCCGCTTTAATGATGGAACTTGGAGCAGATGGTGTATTTGTTGGATCAGGTATTTTCAAATCTGATAACCCAGAAAAGTTCGCACGTGCCATTGTAGAAGCAACGACGCACTATCAGGACTATAAACTAATTGCTGCAATTTCTAAAGAGCTGGGGACACCGATGAAAGGTATTGATATTGCAACGCTAAATGCAAGTGAACGTATGCAGGAACGTGGTTGGTAATATGCTGAAAATTGGGATACTTGCATTACAAGGTGCAGTCAGGGAGCATATAAGACAAATTGAAGAGCTTGGCTGTAAGGCCATTTCAGTTAAATCGGCTGAAGATCTAAAAGAATTGAATGGTCTTGTACTGCCTGGCGGAGAAAGTACAACAATGCGGAAACTGCTGGACCGATACGAGTTGCTTGAACCCATTCGTGCTTTAGCCGCCGCGGGGGTTCCGATGTTTGGAACATGTGCAGGCCTGATTTTATTGGCAAAAGAAATCGTAGGCTTTGATACGCCTCATCTGGGGGTGATGGACGTCGTGGTCGAACGGAATTCATTTGGTCGCCAAGTGGATAGTTTTGAAGTCGAGATGTCCATAAGAGGAGTAGGGGAGGATATTCCTGCTGTTTTTATCCGGGCGCCACATATCGTTGCGGCAGGCGAAAATGTTGAAGTTCTCGCAAAACATGAAGAGCGCATTGTTTTAGCACGAGATGGCCAATTTTTAGGATGTTCCTTTCATCCGGAATTAACAGAGGATCCTAGAATTATGAAGTATTTTATTGAAATGGTGCGACAGAACACAAATGTTTTAGCTTATTAGGTGCCATAAAAAGGCCGATTGGTATAAAGACCAGTCGGCCTTTTTATAGGTTTTACTTCACCAATAGCATTTCAAAAGCAAAACCCTGATTTCCTAAGTAAAGAAGGAGATTAGGTTTTCTTAAGTTATTGGATTTTTTAAAACTATACAATTCTCTCAATTAAAATCCCACTTGTTCCTCCATAATCTGAGGCGTATGACGCATTCCATTCGCAAAACACCATTCCACTATTTTCACGTAAGCTCCCGCAATAAATCGAAGAATAACCTCTTCATTTATTCCTTTATTTTTCCCTGATGTGGAGTGAACCTGAAAAAGAATTATTTGATATTTGTGAAGAGTAAGGGGGGATCTTTTGTCGCTTACAGTCCACAAGAAAATGGTTTCCTAAGCGGAAAATATACAAAAGAAACGAAATATGAAGAAGGAGAATGCAGAAACCTTATGGGAAGATTCAAACCTGAGGTAGTTAACCATAATAAAGCTTTATTAAAATTAATAGCTGAATTTGCTGAAAGCAAAAAGTAGTCAGGCATTTGTCGATATGTTAAAATAAAATTATACAAACAAATGTTCTGTAAAAAGGTATTTGAGAAATGTTGCCCGCATTGTTATAACGAGAAAAAAAGTAAATGGTATAGTGGGATGGAAAATCCTAATTGGAACGGCGCCATTACATCTCTAAACATAGCATTAAGAGAGAGTACGAAAAATTGGAAATTTAAAACCTTGATTAAATATGAGTATAGATGTGCGGTTACTGGTGAAAGAGCAAATGATCTGCAAATACATCATACCGAATCATTTGCTGCTTTACGTGATGAGGTATTAAAAGAATTAAATTTTAACAAAAGAAAAAATAAAAAAGATTATACTAATGATGAATTGCAACTCATTTTTAGCAGATTAGAACAAAAACACGATGAAATTATTGGTATACCCCTAAGAAAACAAGTTCATATTTTGTTTCACAAAATATATGGTAGAAAAAATAATACGTTAGAACAGTTTCTTGAATTCAAGAGACGCTGGGATAACAGAGAGTTTAATGAACAATTAGCGTTAGATTTATTTTAATACTTTAATCTTCATACTATAAACTGCGTAAAATATAAATTTGACGCAGTTTATAGTATGAAGTAAAATAGTTAAGGAGGTGTTAATATGGTGAATCAGGCAAAACAAGAAAAATTTAAAAAACTTCAAGCCTTGCTCCGAGAATTGCCGTGGTATGTTGAAGAATACATAAATCATAAATTACGAAATCTTTCGACCGCATCCCTGTATAATTACTGCCATGATTACAAAATCTTTTTTAATTGGATGCTTAGCGAAGGCCTATTTGAAGGTAGAATTGACGAAATTCCGTTAGATCGCCTAGAACAATTGACTGTGATAGAGATTGACGGTTTTCTTAACTTTTTGCACTTTCAATTAAATAATAAAGAACTGACCGTAAATCGTAAATTATCCGCATTAAAATCCTTGTTCAACTATCTTCAAAATATTGCTGAGACATCGGAGTTAAAACCTTATATTAATCGGAATATCATGGCGAAAATTGATTTTAATGAAGTTAAAGAAAGCATGGAAACGAAAGCTACGAAAATGGAAGGAAAAATTCTGCTTGGAGATGAATACGAGAAATTCCGCTTATTTATTGCCAATGATTATGGTGAATTGAACAAAGGAAACAAGAGATTATCCTACTTTTATCAATTGAATAAAGAACGTGATACTGCAATTGTGTCGTTAATACTAGGATCTGGACTTCGCCTTTCAGAGCTGGTCGGAATTGATTTGGATGATATTGATTATAACAAGTATTGTGTACGAGTTATTCGAAAAGGAAATAAAGAACAATTCGTATATTTTAGTCAAGTAGCTATGGCTGACCTCCAAGAATATTTAGCAGTCAGAACTGCCAAATACAACGTTGATAAAAATGAAAAGGCATTATTTGTTAGTGGACCAACGGGTCCTAAAGTAAAATCACGAAGATTAAAAGTTAGAGCCGTTGAAAATCTGATTGAAAAATATGCTGCAGCATTTGGCAAACCGTCATTATCCGTACATAAGCTGCGTCATTCATTTGCAACCAGATACCATGCTGAAATAAATGACGTGCCAAAATTAAGACGGCAATTAGGTCATTCCTCGATCCAAACGACTATGATTTATACGCATATAAAGAATGATGATTTAAAAATTGCGGTTGATAAGATGGATATGCCGAAGGAACAAATAGAATAATAGCTGCCATTGTTGTGGTAGTTTTTTTGATTCTATAAGTTTACATAATATAATTATAATAAACAAAATTTAAACCGTCTCAAAATTCAAGTATACTTAAGAAAATGAGACAGAATAAAAAATTTTACTCTTTAACAACCTCATTTCTACAAATATCTAGTCGATTTCTATAAATATTTAGCCTATTTCTACAAAATCAATGACCATTTCTACAAAAAACAAATCGATTTCTACAATTCAAGCGATAAATTGGAATTACAACCCCTTTTTCCGTCTAAATGACACAAAAGAAGCGTTCATGAAGTCCTCAGACTCCCTGAACGCCCCTTCCCTATCCCACATTCTTCATCGAATTCCCGCCAGTAAACTGACTATTATACAAATCAGCATAGAATCCCTCTTTTTCAAGCAGTTCAAGATGATTTCCTTTTTCAATGACACTTCCATTATTCATTACCAAGATCAAATCTGCATCACGAATCGTTGATAGTCTATGTGCAATGATAAAGCTTGTGCGCCCCTGCATTAAGCGATTCATTGCCCGTTGAATCTGGACCTCGGTCCTAGTGTCAACGCTGCTCGTTGCTTCATCTAGGATTAAGATCGCTGGATTAGCGAGTAACGCTCTAGCTATCGTTAATAATTGCTTTTGACCTTGAGAAATATTCGAGGCTTCCTCATTCAAAATAGTGTCATACCCGTCTGGAAGCGTTCGGATGAAATGGTCGGCATTAGCTGCCTTTGCTGCGGCAACAATCTCCTCCTCCGTCGCCCCCTCTCTTCCATAGGCAATATTGTCGCGAATCGTGCTATTAAACAGCCATGTATCTTGAAGTACCATCCCAAATAAACTTCTTAGATGCTCCCGTTTTAAGTCCCTAGTATCGATACCGTCTATTAAAATTTTACCGGAATTAATTTCATAAAAGCGCATCAACAAATTAATCAGCGTCGTTTTACCAGCGCCGGTTGGACCAACAATCGCCACTCGCTGCCCCGGCTTTACATCGATATTCATGTCACCGATTAACGTTTCATTCTCTTTATAGCCGAAAGAAACATGGTCGAATTTTACCTCACCTTTAGAATCCAAAATCTCTTTCGCCGCAATGGATTCAGGTACTTCTTCGGCTTCATCCAATATTTCAAAAACACGCTCTGCACTAGCAATCGTCGATTGGATGACATTCGCAATCATCGCCGTTTGAGTAATTGGCTGGGCGAATTGGCGGGCATATTGGATAAATGCTTGAATATCACCAATTTCAATTGCCCTTTTTGTAACTAAAATACCACCTGCTACCGATACCAGCACATAGCCAATATTATTAATAAACGACATTAACGGCATGATCATCCCGGATACAAATTGTGCCTTCCAGCCTGATTGATAAAGCTGCTCGTTGATTTCTTCGAATTTTTCAATCGACTTTTTCTCATGGCCAAATACTTTGACCACTTTATGACCCGTATACATTTCTTCAACATGTCCGTTAAGCTGTCCGAGTGATTTTTGCTGTCCTTTAAAAAAAGTTTGTGATTTTTTTGCAATACTGGCAGTAGCCACAAAGCTGAGCGGCAGCGTAACCACCACAATCAGTGTCATTAATGGACTGATGGTTAGCATCATCACAATAACTCCAACTATTGTGACAACCGAAGTGATAAGCTGGGTCAAACTTTGCTGCAGGGTCGTACTGATGTTATCAACATCGTTGACGGCCCTGCTAAGAATTTCACCATGGGTTCTCGAATCAAAATATTTTAACGGTAAACGATTAAGTTTATCTAACACTTCTTTACGAAGGCTGTAAACGGTCTTTTGGGCAACTCCCGCCATAATATATTGCTGAATATATGAAAATATCGCACTTAAAATATACAAACCAATTAACAGCAGGATGATTTGGCCAATGTAATCAAAATCTATTTTTGCTCCCGGGACACCGCTAAGTTTTCTCATTAGTCCTTCAAATAGTTTGGTGGTGGCTTTCCCCATAATCTTCGGACTGACAATCGCAAAGACGGTACTTATGATTGCTGTGACCAATACAGCAAGAAGCTGTAATTTATGGGGTTTTAAGTAGCCGATTAATCGTTTAAGCGTTCCTTTAAAATCCTTTGCTTTTTGGACAGGCATTCCCATGCCTCCAGGTCCAAAGCCGCGTCCTCCTGGACCGAAACGTGGTCCCTGACTCTGATTATTCGTCTCATTGCTCATGCGATTTCTTCCTCCGAAAGCTGTGACATCACAATCTCACGATAAACAGAACTTGTTTCTAAAAGGTCTTTATGCTTCCCGATTCCAACAATTTCGCCATCGTCGAGGACAATTATTTGATCTGCATCCATGATCGTACTCACACGCTGAGCCACAATCAAAACGGTGGAATCCACTGTTTCTTTTTTCAATGCAGCACGCAGTTTTGCATCCGTCTTAAAATCCAATGCGGAGAAGCTATCATCAAAGATATATATTTCCGGTTTACGAACCAGCGCCCTGGCAATGGATAAACGCTGTTTTTGACCACCCGAAACATTCGTTCCCCCTTGGGCGATTACGGCATCATACCCACCCTCCATAGAAGTAATAAACTCCGAAGCTTGGGCGATTTCTGCCGCATGGAGTATTTCTTCTTCGGAAGCATGTTCCTTTCCATAGCGAATGTTTTCCGTGATGGTACCTGTAAAAAGAACAGCTTGCTGCGGGACAAAACCAATTTTCGACCTAAGATTTTCCTGCGTCATTTCTCGTACATCAATACCATCCACCAGGATTTTTCCACTATCCACATCATAAAAGCGAGGTATCAAATTGATAAGTGTCGATTTACCTGAACCTGTTCCGCCTATAATGGCAGTCACTTCGCCTGGCTTCATCGAAAAAGAAATATTAGAGATAGCAGGCATTTCTGCACCCGGATAGCTAAAGGTAACATTTTGAAACTCTACCTGACCTTTTTGACCTTCATTTAATAAAGGCTTACTTGGATCCGTAATATCAGCGGCTGTCTCAAGTACCTCGTTAATTCTAACAGCGGATACGGACGCCCTTGGGATCATAACAAACATCATGGATAACATGATGAACGAGAACATGATTTGCATCGCATATTGGATAAATGCCATCATATCCCCGACCTGCATATGTCCATTGCTAATCCGTATGCCCCCAAACCAAATGATCGCTACGGAAGTAAGATTTAAGACAACCATCATAATCGGCATCATCGACGCCATGATTTTATTGACCTTAATGGCTGTTTGCGTTAAATCCCAGTTGGCTTCGTTAAAGCGGATCTTCTCATGCTGAATTCGGTTAAACGAACGAATGACACGAATTCCCGTTAGATTTTCTCTTAAAACACGATTCAGACTATCAAGCTTTACCTGCATCGCTTTAAAAAGAGGTATACCGGTTTTTGCGATAATCACGATAGCCAAAACGAGTACTGGCAGCGATACTGCAAGAACTAATGTTAATTTGGCATCTTTTGAATAAGCCATTATGATGCCGCCGATACACATCATTGGTGCCATTGCCATCATCCTAAGCATCATCACTAAAACCTGCTGCACTTGTGTAATATCATTGGTAGTTCTTGTGATCAAAGAGGCAGTCCCAAGTTTATCAAACTCATGCAAGGAAAAACCTCCGACATGAGAGAAGATTTTTGTACGAAGTAATTTTCCGAAGCCCGATGCAGCTTTTGCGGAAAAGAAGCTTGCGGTAATGGAACAAACCATCCCTCCTGCAGCAACCAAAAGCATATAACCCCCAATTTTCCAGATGTAGTCTGTATCTCCTTTGACAACACCTTTATCAACAATATCAGACATTAGGGTAGGTAAATAAAGTTCTGATATCGACTGTAGAAGGACTAGACTTAAAACCAAAATAATCGATAATTGAAATGGCTTAAGGAATTTGCTTAATTTCAACAAGGTTCTTCCACTCCCTCCATTTAGCGTTTCAGTTCATAAAAATATTTATGGACTTTGTTTAATAATTCCGCTAGCTTTTCACTGTCCTCTTCGCCCAGATAATCAACTAATCCCAGATATTTTTCAAAAAACGCCTTTCTAGCATTTTCGGTTAATTCTATTCCTTTTGGCGTAAGTTTAATTCTTACAGCACGCCGATCTTCAGGATCGATTGTTCGTTCAACTAAACCTCCTTTATCAAGGTTATTGATGATTTGGGTTACGGTCGGTGGGGTTACCTCTAATATTTGACTAATTTCAGTAACCTTCATTTCTGTTTCTTTCTTATTCGCCCCTTCATAAATAACAGCAAGTACCTTGTACTCGCTCGGATTATATCCGTTTATTTTTTTATCATGCCATCCTGTCTTCCTGAATTGAATAAATGATTTAAGTAGTTTTTGTACAGTGGGATTTTCACGGTCTCCCATAAACACACCTCTATTTTAATTTATATACCTAATAATTAGGTAGCCTAATTATATTCCTCCACAAAGTCATCGTCAATTTTAAAAATTAATTTTTGGATTAAATTTTGATTAGAATTCCTAAGGGCGTTCATGTAAAAAAGACTCCCTTTTTAAAAGAGAGTCTTTCCTTACAATTATTCATTTGAAGTTTCTGGTTTTTCCTCTTTCCAAACGGTTTCCACTTTTCCGTTTTCACCTTCGTCAAGGATAAACGAACCGTTCGAGTAGCGATCACTAAACTTTATATCAGCCGTTTTTAAGGTTTCAATATATCCTTTTTCCGTCTGAATATAAATTTCATCCAGGTCATTTGCTACGACAAATCCCATAATCCGATGCGGATTGGATTTAAGCTCCCTTAGGATTACCACGCCGCGTTTAGCACGAGTCGCTTTATCGAATTCTTTCAATTTCATTCGTTTCACAGAACCGCGTTGTGTTGCGACAACAACAGATTCACTACTGTCAGTGCTAATGATTTTACCGCCAACAACAAAGTCGCCATCCTTAAGGTTAATGCCTTTTACTCCTGCTGCACGCTGACCAACAATACTGATTTCTTCCTCATCAAACCAAAGGGCATAACCATTATGGGTTATGATGAAAATTTCCTTGGCCCCGTCAGTTAAATGGACATCCACTACTTGGTCATTATCCTTCAGATTCACGCCAACAAGCGGTTTTGAGTAACGCTGCGCTTTATAGGCTTTTAGCTCGGTTTTCTTTACCATTCCATTCTTTGTCACAAATACTAAGAAGGCATCTGCTTCAAAATCCTTTACAGGGATCGCCTGAATGATTTCTTCGTCACGATCAATTGGAATAATATTGGCCACATGCTGGCCAAGGTCCTTCCAGCGGATATCAGGAAGCTCATGAACTGGGCTGAATAAATAATTTCCCTTGTTCGTGAATAGGAGCAGGACATCCTTCGTATTCATATCCAGCTGTGCCAGCAGACGATCGGTTTCTTTCATCGCAAAGTCCTGCCCGCCTGATGCTGCATAGGAGCGCTGGCTTGTCCGCTTCACATAACCATCTTTCGTAACAGTCACGATTACATCTTCACTGGCCACCGTCACTTCGAGATTGATTTTAAGCTCTTCAATTTCTGCTTCAATTTTTGAACGACGTTCATCGGCAAAGCGCTTTTTCACATCTTTTAATTCTTTTTTGATAACAGAATGGAGTTTTTTCTCACTCTCAAGGATGCTCGTAAGCTCTTCGATTTTTTTCGCTAATTCTTCCGCTTCATTTCTTAGCGCGGTAATGTCCGTGTTGGTTAAGCGATAAAGCTGTAAAGAAACAATTGCCTCAGCCTGCAGCTCGGTAAAGCCGTACTTGGCGATTAAATTGTCTTTTGCATCCCGTTTATCCTTCGATGCTCGGATGGTCGCAATTACTTCATCAAGAATCGATAATGCTTTCATTAAGCCTTCGACAATATGCTGGCGTTCCTTGGCTTTATTAAGGTCGAATTGTGTTCTTCTTGTCACAACTTCCTTTTGATGTTCGATATAAGCATCTAATAATTCTCGAAGACCCATTAATTTTGGACGCTTATTATGAATAGCTACCATATTAAAATTATATGTCACTTGAAGATCACTATTTTTATATAAGTAGTTTAAGACACCTTCAGCATCTACATCTTTTTTTAACTCAATGACAATTCTAAGGCCAGTTCGGTCTGTTTCATCACGGACCTCTGATATTCCTTCCACTTTCCGGTCCAGACGAAATTCATCCATTTTTTTGACGAGATTTGCTTTATTCACTTCATAAGGAATTTCAGTGATCACGATTTGCTGTTTTCCGCCGCGTACCTCTTCAATTTCTGCTTTGCTGCGGACGATAATTTTGCCTTTACCAGTTTCATAGGCTTTTTTAATTCCATTTATCCCTTGGATAATGCCGCCTGTAGGGAAATCTGGACCTTTAACAATCGTCATAAGTTCATCAACAGAAGCATCCGGTTTATCCATTCTCATGATGACCCCATCAATGACCTCACCCAGATGGTGTGGAGGAATATCCGTTGCATAACCAGCAGAAATCCCGGTTGACCCGTTAACAAGAAGGTTCGGGAACATCGCTGGTAAAACAGTTGGTTCCTTTGACGTATCATCGAAGTTTGGAATAAAATCTACCGTTTGCTTATCGATATCACGTAATAACTCAGAGGCAATTGCCGATAGACGGGCTTCAGTGTAACGCATCGCAGCAGGCGGGTCACCGTCGACGCTTCCGTTGTTTCCATGCATTTGGACAAGAACATTTCTGACCTTCCAATCCTGACTCATACGTACCATCGCATCATAAACGGAGGTATCACCGTGAGGGTGGTAATTACCGATTACGTTACCAACGGTTTTTGCTGATTTACGGAAGCCTTTTTCATGGGTGTTTCCTTCAACATGCATCGCGTATAAAATCCTTCGCTGTACGGGTTTTAAACCGTCTCTAGCATCCGGGAGGGCACGTTCCTGAATAATATACTTACTATATCTTCCGAAACGATCGCCTAGTACATCCTCAAGAGGTAAGTCGCGGAATTTTTCGTTTGCACTCATCCTTCAGCACCCTCCTCAACAACTGTGATATTTTCATTTTCTAAAATAGATTCATCTTCTTCCATTCCAAATGCCACATTACTTTCTATCCATTTGCGGCGGGGTTCTACTTTATCACCCATAAGAGTGGTAACCCTGCGTTCTGCTCTGGCAGCATCGTCAATTTTAACGCGAATAAGGGTACGTGTTTCTGGATCCATCGTCGTTTCCCATAGCTGGTCTGCATTCATCTCACCAAGCCCCTTATAGCGCTGTATCATATAGCCTCTGCCAACCTTTTTCATGGCATCCTGCAATTCATCTTCATTCCAGGCGTACTCGATGATTTCTTTTTTGCCAGTTCCTTTACTCACCTTATAAAGAGGAGGCAGGGCAATAAACACTTTTCCTGCTTCCACAAGCGCTCTCATATAGCGGTAGAAGAATGTTAACAGTAGGACTTGAATATGAGCACCGTCTGTATCAGCATCGGTCATAATGATAATTTTATCGTAATTAATATCTTCCACATTGAAATCAGACCCTACACCGCCGCCAATTGCATGAATGATGGTATTGATTTCTTCGTTTTTAAAGATATCCGCCAGTTTCGCTTTTTCTGTATTAATAACTTTACCTCTTAAAGGGAGTACTGCTTGAAAACGACGGTCACGGCCTTGTTTGGCAGATCCGCCTGCTGAGTCACCCTCTACAAGATAAAGCTCATTTTTTTGCGGGTTGCGTGACTGAGCTGGTGTCAATTTACCAGATAATACGGCTTCTGAACGCTTCCGCTTTTTGCCGCTTCTTGCATCCTCGCGGGCCTTTCTCGCTGCTTCACGTGCTTGATAGGCTTTAATCGCTTTTTTGACAAGGAGAGAGCTTATATCTGGATTTTCCTCTAACAGGTAGGAAAGCTGCTCCGAAACAACCGCATCTACTGCAGACCGGGCTTCGCTCGTACCCAATTTCCCTTTTGTTTGCCCCTCAAATTGGAGCAGTTCTTCAGGAATCCTAACTGAGACAATGGCAGATAATCCTTCACGAATATCGGAACCGTCCAGGTTTTTATCCTTTTCTTTCAACAATCCCACCTTACGGGCATAATCGTTGAACACCCTTGTCATCGCAGTTTTAGCACCTGCTTCATGTGTCCCGCCATCCTTCGTGCGGACATTATTGACGAAAGATAAAACATTTTCCGAGTAGCCGTCGTTAAATTGGAAGGCAAATTCAACTTCTATGCCATTTTGTGTGCCATCAAAGCTGGCGACAGGATGAAGAACATCCTTTTCTTCATTTAAATACTCAACAAAGGCTTCGATTCCATTAACGTAGTGAAATACTTCATGTAGATTATTACGTTCATCAAGGATTTCAATTTTGAGTCCCTTCAACAAGAACGCTGATTCTCTTAACCTCTCACATAAAGTTTCAAAATTATAGGTTGTCGTCGAAAAAATCGTTGGATCCGGCTTAAAATGAATCGTAGTTCCCGTTTGATTGGTTTTACCGATTTTTTCGAGTGTTGTGATTGGCTTCCCGCCATGTTCGAATTGTTGTTCATAGACAAAACCGTCTCTCTTTATAGTTACGGTTAACCACTCCGATAATGCGTTGACGACTGATGCACCAACACCGTGCAAACCGCCGCTAGTCTTATAACCGCCCTGGCCAAATTTTCCCCCTGCATGGAGAACAGTTAAGATGACCTCTGGAGTCGGTTTCCCCATTTTATGCATCCCGGTAGGCATACCGCGACCTTTATCAATTACGCTTATTGAATTGTCTTTGTGTATTTTTACAATGATGTGATCACCAAATCCGCCAAGCGCTTCATCGACTGAATTGTCCACGATCTCGTAGACGAGATGGTGAAGTCCGCGTGAATCGGTGCTTCCAATGTACATTCCTGGACGCTTTCTAACGGCTTCTAAACCTTCCAGTACCTGTATGGCGTCATCATTATAATCAAATGCTTGCTGATTTCTTGCCACTAAAATACCCCTTTCATACCCTACAAAAAGAAACAAATAATAAAAAGTGAATTCATTCTATATGAAAAATAATAATTAGAACGAGTGTTTGCTACATAATTTTACCACAAGTTCATGCGGCGTCTATGCTTTATTTTAGCGATTTATTTCGATTTGGCAAATAAGTATTTTAAAACTACATATTTTTGTCATCTGATTTTGGTGCATATTTGGTCAAAAAAAAGTAAAAAGCCGCATATTTTATCAGCAGCTTTTTGGTAAAAATTTAGTATTTTGTTAGTGCATGCTCAACTTTAATACACCGGTCCATAATAACCGTGTAACCTTTAGACTTTAGGAATTCATAGGCTTCTTCATTGACAAGCCCCTGCTGGGCCCAAAAAACTGGGGCACCCATTCCATCGAATTCCTTCGCTACATCAAACAACTGTTCGGAGCGGCGGAACACATTTACAATGTCAACTGGACCTTCGACATCCTTCAATGACGCCTCAGCCTTAACACCGAGTGCCTCATCGATAGTAGGGTTGACGGGAATGATTTCATAGCCAGCTTTCTGCATAGCAGCTGAAACTTGATAAGAAGTACGTTCTGGATTATTACTTAATCCTACGACAGCAATTCTTTTTGCCTTTTTTAATATATCCTTGATTTCATCACGGCTTGGATTTTCAATCGCCATTCTGATCCACTCCTAAATATATTTTCCTTTTAGTTTACCTTTTTCTATCAAAAAAACATAATAAACTGTTCTAAAAGGAAAAACTTAATCGGAGGGAGTGTTATCAGAAACAGATACCTTTGGCAGTAATAAACTGAATCGGGCACCATGGCCGGTATTTACTACCGTGATAGAGCCATTCATTTTCTCGATGATCAGTTTTGACATATGTAATCCGAGGCCTGTGCCTTGCGGGCGCGTTGTAAAATATGGCTCAAATACTTTATGGATTTGTGCTGGGTCTATTCCACCGGCATTATCGACGAATTCAGCTTTTATGATGTTATCGGTTTCCGTTAATTTAATGATGATTTTTCGATTAGGAATTTCCTTATGTACAAAGGCGTCTCGTGCGTTTGTTAAGATATTAAGCACCACCTGGCTGTATTCATTGGGTACTCCATATGCCATTTGCTGACCCCTGTATTCAAATTGAACCACAATCCCATGGTTTTGAAGGCTTAAAGAAAAAATAGACAAAGCCTCTTCAATGGAATCACCAACAGAAAAGGTGGTTTTTTCTTTGTTAAATTTATAAAATTTCCGAAAATCATTAATTGTCTCTGACATCTGTGTGATCTGACTCATGCTGTCCCTAGTGAATCGATCTAAGTATTTGTCGTTAATTTCCCCATATACCAGGGCATCCTTTAAATCATGGATTAAGAGGGTTAAACTGTTTAAAGGCAGCCGCCATTGGTGACCAATGCTAGCTAACATTTCCCCCATTGCAGCAAGGCGCGATTGCTGAATTAACAGATTTTCTTTATGTTTGTTTTCTGCGGCAATCTCATCAATCCGTTTCTCTAAATATCGATTTAATTTAATGGTTTCTTCATATTTTTCTAACAATGCATGGTAACTTAAATCATTATCCATTTGCATGTTCATCACCCTCACTCCCTTAAATATATTATTGGAATATAAAGATAAACCGACCATTTTTTGTTCGATCTGGCCGGAAATTCTTCGTTATATATGGTTGTATATCTAAATTATATTGGGCGTATCCATGGCTTTCAACGGATTAATAAATCGTTAGAAAATTCTCCATATTTTTGTAATAAAATTGACTCTAATTGTTCTTACTTTACACAAAAAACCGGCAAAAGCCGGTTTTTGTTTATCTTTTATTTTTGAGTAATCGCTTTGTTGGAATTTAGATTTAATGCGGTCCACGCAGTTTGATCGCCAAAATATCTTGACCAGGTTCCAATGCCGGCAAGCTTGTATTTAATCGCTAAATTTGCTCGCTTTTGTAAGGACTGCCCATCCTCAATCCAAATTTTATAGGTGGCTTTTTCAGCTTCTGCATAATACTCTGCATAATTTTGACCGCTTTCTTCATCGTACGAGGGCTGTAATCCCTTTTCAGTAACCCATGCTTTTACTTTATCCATTGCTAGTGCCTCAGCACTAAGTTCCATCGTTCCGTCTAGCTTCGTTTGTTCCTTCCAAAGTCTCGCATACAAGGGAACACCCAGGACTAACTTTTCATTTGGAACTTCTGTCAGCAGTTTCTCCAAATTGCTTTCGACCCATGGAAGGCTTGCCACACTTCCAGCACTTAAGGATGAATCGGTATGTTCATCATAGGCCATCACGATTAAATAATCAGCAATTTGGGCGAGTTTCGTTCTTTCATAGAAGGATGACCAGTTGTTATTTTCACCTGCAGAAAAGGTGATATCCATAGAAACGACCAATCCAGCTTCATGCAAGTATGGTGCTGCTTCCCTCATAAACTGTGTCACGAGCGGACCATCCTCTGGATTTACATTTTCAATATCAAAATTAAGCCCCTGTAATTGATACATCAGGCTATATTGCAGCAATTGGCGAATGATATTTTGCCTTGTTTCATAGTTTTTAAATGCTTCGTTTGTGAGCTTGGGATCAAAGGCATTAGAAAACACTCCCCAAACTTGATAACCTTTTCCATGCGCCCATTTGCTATAGTCAAGAGAAGCAAGATTTTTTATCGTTCCATCACTTCCGGCAAGAGAGAACCAAGTTGGTGATACTACATTCACGCCTGCCATTTCAGGAATTTTTGTTGAATCAGGATTTTTCTTATAAACAGCTTCCCATGTTAATTGAATCGGCCCATTTAATTTAGGAAGCTGAAAGGTCTTACTTTCTAGGTCTATCGTGATTCTTTCAGCTTTCTCCTTCTGGACATACTCTTTTTTGATATAACCACTAATCCCATTGGTCTTCCTAACAAGATAGAAATCTTCCTTTTCACCCTCAATGGTGACGGCTTCTTGTTTCTTCATATCTGCTGTGTACGGTGATGACCAGGTGGGCTTAGTACGGAGTCTTAGCTTTTCATTATTAACGTCCTTATCTATTAATCTTGCAGTCTCGTATTTCTCACCATCGCGCTGAACCCAAATGGCTTCACTTCCCGGTATTTGCTTGTATTGAATGGGAAAGAAAGAAAGGATCGAATCAATAGTAACGAAAATTTTTCCGTCCATCGATAGAATAGGTGACAGCTGTAAGGTGACTCCCTTTTGATTAACAAAATAGGTTAATGAATCGGTCGGCATTTGGACAACTTTATCCTTAGTTGTAATAATGACAGATTTTGATTTTTCATCATAAAGGATAGATGGGTCAATTTGTTCCTGTAAAAATGTTAGTGGGACAAACACAGTATTCCCTTCAATAATGGCATTTCCCTGCTGGTTCCCTTTATAAAGTATCGGATTTTCCCCTTTAAAATAAGTTTTTTTCTCTGTCGAGGCAAAAGGATAGAAAAATAGAAAAATCGATGAAATGATAAGCAACCCAGCCCCTATCAATCCGCCGATGATTAATTTTGGTGATATTGTCTTTGTCTTATGATATTCAATGCGTGCCATGAATTATTTCCTCCTTGATTCTATCGTAAGGTATCTTTTTGGTATTGAGAAGGTATTTTTCTTAATTAGGTATTTTTTCGTGGCTAAATCCAAGCTGAATAGTGTTTTTTCAAAAATACATGGTAAAATAGAAGAACTGGATCTTTTATAGAAGGAGAAATTATCAATGGTTCAAATTATTTTAGTCTTGATCCTGGCATATTTGCTCGGCTCTATCCCCTCTGGTTTAATTATCGGAAAAGCGTTTTATAAAACGGATATCCGCCAGCATGGAAGCGGAAATTTAGGCGGTACCAATACCTTTCGAACCCTTGGGGTAAAAGCAGGTTTAGTCGTAACCCTAGCTGATATATTGAAAGGAACGTTAGCAGCAGCATTGCCGCATTTATTTCATGTTGACATAAATCCTTTGCTTGCTGGAGGTTTCGCAGTTGTCGGCCATACGTATCCCATCTTTGCCGGGTTTCGCGGCGGAAAAGCAGTTGCGACTTCAGGTGGTGTACTTCTGTATTGCGCACCATTGATGTTTGTCGCGGTATTAATTGCTTTCTTTATTAGTCTATACATAACGAAATATGTTTCACTATCTTCGATGATTGCAGGAATTATAGCGATTCTTTTTACATTAATATCTGGGTTTACTCGAGAATGGGATATCCCCTTACTAATTGCGGTAACATTATTAGTAACCTTTGTAATATACCGGCACCGGGCAAACATTAAAAGAATTATCAATAAAACAGAACCGAAAATTAAATGGCTCTAAACGGATCTGAACGGTCCTTTAGGGCCTTTTTTCATAGAATTTTCATAATTATTCCATGCAGCCCGTATGATTTAAGGTAAAATAAAGTTATATAACAGTACCTTTTTGGGGGTGTTTTGGATGCAGAAAGTAAAGAAAGACTATCATTTTTCAACAGTTGTATCCGATAGTAATGATGTGAATGAATTTATTGTTGAATTTTCTCCTTCTCCACCCGCCGATCCCACTCAACCAAAGGTAACGAAAGATTTTGATGAATTACTTGAGTTCCTTCTTGGAATAGACCAAAATGAATAATTCATTGAAAAAGCGGAGCCGCCATTAACTGGTGTCTCCGCTTTTCTTTATTTTCGAAGTATTATTTTAATATTTACCTAAATTATAGTAATAATAAGAAACAAACCACTTATAGGAGTACATATGAAAAAAAGAGTTATTGTACCGTCTTTTATAATAATATTTATTTGTATTTTCGGAACCGCTTACTTCCTTCTTCAGCAAAAAAATACCGACAAAAAAGAAAATCATCATTCTTTTCAGATACATAAGAAAAGGCCATCCTTGATTGAAAATCGAGAAATGACTGAAAAGGTTACGCTTGGTGCCATTGGGGATATTCTGATCCACAATTTTGTTTATCAAGATGCCTTCAATGGAGCTTCCTATAATTTCGTTCCAATGTTTGAAAATGTAAAGACGTTGTTGGAAAATCCTGATATCCTTACGGCAAATCAGGAAAGTATGTTAGGAGGAGCAGAAATCGGGCTGTCAGGCTATCCAATGTTTAACAGTCCCCATGAGGTTGCCGATGCTCTTGTTGCAACGGGTGTCGACATTGTTTCTACGGCTAATAATCATACCCTCGATAAAGGCGAAAAAGGAATTCAGTCTGAAACTGCCTATTTGAATTCGATCGGTTTGCCCCATGTTGGCAGCTTCCTTGATGAAAAAGATCGTCAAAAATTAAGGATAATCAATAAAAATGGCATTAAGCTTGCTTTCCTTGCCTATACGTATGGAACGAACGGCATCCCAGTACCAAAAGGAAAGGATTTTCTCGTTAACCTTATCAATCGAGAAGTGATGAAGGAAGAAATTCATCGAGCTAGAAAAGAAGCCGATGTCTTGGTGATGAGCATCCATTGGGGAAATGAATATCAGCGAATCCCAACGATAGAACAAAAGGATTTAGCTCAATTTCTAGCAAATGAAGGTGTTGATATCATCTTTGGATCGCATCCCCATGTCCTTCAGCCGATGGACTGGATTGAAACGAAAGATGGCAGAAAGACGTTCATCATTTATTCATTAGGTAATTTTATCTCTGCCCAATACGGTGATTATAAAGATATTGGCGGTTTAGCAACCATCGATATTTTTAAACATATTTCCGACAAAGGAAATTCGATTGAACTTTCGAATCCTAATTTTTATCCAACCTATGTGACGAGCCAGAAACATCATCATTATCGTGTCGTACCTTTAGAAAAAGCAGGCGGGTTTGGATTGCAAAATTCGGAAGCAAAATACAAAGAAATCCAATCCCACATGGTTCAGTGGATTAAATAGTCTGGGATAATTTATAAATCTTATCGTTATGCCCATAAAGAGTTATCATTTATAATATAAGTGAGGAAAAATGGAAAGGAGACCGCATGAATATACACATTTCAAAAGAAGCAGCAGCGTGGTATAAAGAGGAACTCAATATAAAAAATGGAGACTTTGTCCGTTTTTTTGTAAGATATGGCGGATGCAGTACGGTCCAAAGTGGATTTTCTCTCGGAATATCGACAGAGGAGCCCGTCGATATTGGTGCAGCATCAAACCTTGATGAGATTACTTTTTATATTGAAGAAAAAGATTTGTGGTACTTTGACAATCATGATTTAGTTATTACCTATCATTCTGATTATGAGGAACCAGTCTTTGAATATAAAAAAATGGGTTAAAAAATTAGGCACAGTTGAAGATTCCTTAATTCTCAACTGTGCCGTTCATCCATATATGCTCCATTAAACCTTCCTGCTTAAGAATCTCTTGCTGGCGGTCGCCAATTAAATCAAAATGAGAATAGCCATCGATTCTGTGATGAATCCACTCTTTCCTCAATCCGTATTTTTTTCCCCATTCTGCCAATTTCTCAAGATCTGAGCAGCCAACCTTTGTTACAGTCTTACAACCAGGGAAACGGTCATCCAGCCAGTAGTGGGTTAAAAATGCAATTTCCCCGATATCTATTTTCCTTTTCCATTCGATTAACTCCCGCCTTTTTATGCCAAAAGCCAATTACTTCACCCCAATGCTTCAATCCTTTTTCTTAATTTCCTCGTACTTTAAATACCATTCCGGAAAGGTCTTCTTGAAAGAGGTGGGTCTGAAATTATCTTTTCTAACAATAATATGGGTAGATTTACCCTCGGCACACACCTCCTCCTCCCCATTAAAAATGGTATAACCATAGATGGTCTTGATTCCATCATTGAGTTCAACCCATGTTTTGACGAAAGCTTTATCTCCATATCTTAACGGCTTTTTGTAGGTGATTTGAATATCATAGACGGGAGCATAATAGCCTGCTTCTTCCATTGATAGATAACTATAACCAATATCTTCAATAAACCCTGTACGGCCTAACTCAAAAAATTTTAAATAATTTGCATGATAAATGACACCCATCATATCGGTATCTGCGTAGTAAAGCTGAATTTCTCTTAGAGAAACAAAATAATTATCCACAAAAATGTTCCTTTCTTTCGTCTATTTACATTTTCATCAGTGCGTTTTTAACATCCTCCATGTCCAGAAATAAAAAATTATCAAGGAGATTTGCTTCCTGCCCTGTCATTAATCTAGCAGCCTGTGCTTGAATGATTTCATCAACCAAATTGGTTGCAAAGCGGCCATTCCCTTTATAATTTTCAGCTTCCATCGTTTCACGCAGCAACATAATTGCCTCTTTTGTCAATTGATATTGGAATCGTCCGGCATAGGCTTCCATAATGGACAGCATCTCTTCCGAAGAATAATCAGGGAAGAAAAAGAACTTTTTAAACCTTGAACGGAGCCCAGGATTACTTTCTAGTAATTCTTCCATTTCGATTGGATATCCTGCTAACACGACAACCAAATTTTCATTATGCTTTGTCATTTCATCGACAAGTGTATCAATGACCTCTTTGCCGAAATCACCGGCTGTGTGGCTAAGTAGTGAATAGGCCTCGTCGATAAACAATACACCACCAAGGGCTTGCTTGATCATTTTCTTTGTTTTCCCAGCTGTCTGCCCCACATAGCCTGCCACAAAATCGGCACGGCTGGCGACAATCAGATGACCTCTTTTTAAAATGCCACACTCTCTTAGCATTTCAGCATATAGTTTGGCGACCGTTGTCTTACCTGTCCCCGGATTTCCTGTGAAAACAGCATGAAGCTGAATCGGAACGGTTGGCAGTCCTTGATTCCGCCTGAACTGCTGCATTTTTACAAAAGAAATCAGAGCATGCATTTCATCTTTGATGGAATTTAAACCAATTAATTTGTTTAATTGGTCCTTTGGTGAATCCTCAGTTTTCGGGTTCTCAATCAGGAAATCTTCTTTGTTTAATACCATATAATCAATGAATTCTTCGTTATGATCTTTTTTTTCAGATCCTTTTTTAAAAATAGCATCCATAACAATGTTCTTAACCGTTCTAGCATTTCCGAATGTGTCATCCACCCGCTCCATATCTATTCGGTTAACTATTTCGATTTTCGCTTCTTCCGTCATAAAATAATCATTCTCTGAAGCAATTTGTTCAGCAATCATCACTAATTCATCGTTTAAGTAATTAGGGAGATGAATGAAATTAGATTGTGGAAAACGGCTTCGTAAGCCCGGATTTGCATCCAAAAAGGATCGCATTTCTTCCGGATATCCGGCTAATATGACGGCGAACTTGCCTCCGTATTCCGAACTCGTCATCATCGAAACAAGTGTATCCACAGCTGCCTGACCATAATCATTTCCTGATTGGCCCTCGCGTTTAAGGCTGTAAGCTTCATCAATGAATAGCACTCCCCCAATCGAGCGTTCAACGACAGCCTTTACGTTTTCTTCGGTCTGACCGACAAAGGCTCCAACCAATTGTGCCCGATTCGTCTCGAGCACTTCTTCACGGGGCAAGACACCTAATTCGTGATAAATTTTAGCCAACAGGCGGGCAAGTGTAGTTTTCCCGGTTCCTGGATTCCCAGTCAAGATCATATTTAGGCTTAAATCATCTTTTATTTGGAAACCGATTTCCTTTCGGGTCTTTTGATACTTGATAAATCGATAAAAATCGTTGACCCGCTTTTTTACCTGCTCCATGCCGACCATTGTGTTCAGCTGGTCCAAGGCATTTTCATAAGTTACTTCGATTGCTTCTTCTTCTTGAAAATGACTTTGCCACTGCCGCTTTATATCTTCCACAGCTGCCAAATGTGATTTTAAATCATCATAAAAGGTGGAGGTATGAAACACTCCGGTAATGGATTGGTCGTATTCTTCTGCCGCCTTTAACAGACTGACGGTTTCGGTTATAGCAGAGGATAGCAACTTAAAAAGCATTTGATACTTTGAGGTAATCGTATGATCGTTCAGCCCCGTTGCAAGGTTCATTTCCTTTTCCAATTCACTTAATGAATCGTCAGCCTCTGATAAAAATCGTTGGCAAATTTGTATGTATTCTTCCGCTGTTTTCTTTTTTGCCGTGCGGTTATCTGTTTCCCTGATTGATGGAAAAGAAAGCTGTGTCAATACATCTTTCCATTTTTTCCAATTGGACTGAAGCAAATATTCCTTTGCTTCTTGATTATGTGGATTTAGCTCTAGCGCCCTGTCCAACCAAAAATCGGCCAGTGAATCCTTTTTATTCTGCCATTTTCGTGAAATAGCCGCAAAGGTTAAGAGCTTCGAAAGTGTTAGCGGATTTCTTTCATTCCCTAACAAACTCATCAACAGGTTTTCATCTGATATAAAACCATTTTGGTCTAATTCTTTTTCCCAACGGATTATGTGCTGTTCTATTATGTCTTGGTTGTTTATTTGTTGATTCAATATCATCACTTCTTCATCAAAAATTCCCTTTTATCTTACCATACTATAAGGCATGTACCTAAAAAAAGGACCTGTCATGTTTGACTAGATCCTTTAGGCGTTAAAGTCTAAATTTTTTCAGGTTTCATCCTTGATTTCTGCTCGGAATGATTCAACACTCTCGCGTCTGCGTTCATTTTTTGCTTCGATTTGCTGGCGTTGTTGTTCACTATCCGTAAAGGAAAGGGACTGCTCTGCTTTTTGAATATTATCCTGGGTATTTTGTATCATGGCCTGCAGCTTTTCAGCATTATCACTGCGATCATCTGGTTTTGGTTGGTTATTGTATTGTTCCATCTGTAAATCCTCCTTAAATATAAATGGTACAGATATAGTTTGTCATGGAGGTTAAAAAATATGTGAAGAATTTCAACAAAAAAGACCCTTTGGCTTTCGCCGTTTGGGTCTTATATCCAATAAAATTATTCACCTTTTGTTTGAATTACCTGTGCATGCTTGCCAGATGTATCATTCATTTTGTTTCCTTTATTTCCACTAATTCCTTTAGGTTGTGTCCCTAAATGGTCTGGGGCGAAACGTTTTGTTTTATAGCCTTTAGTCATAGTCATAATCCCTCCTTGGTTATATTTTGTCCATAAGGATTACAAACCATGATTGGCAAACATTGTGATTACTCTGCTTTGCCGAGGCGTTTTTCTTCTAAGCGCTGTTCGATTTTTTCCATTGCAGCACGGTCTTTCAAAAGTTGAGATTTATTTTCTAATACTAGTTCTGCGAATGAGCGTTTTCTAGGTTTTCTCATCACTATCACCATCCTTATATCCTATTGTAACAGTTATTATGCCCGGAATCGGTTGCAATTATTACAACTTTTTGAAAATTTATATAAGATAAAAAAAACGCTGGTATTATACCAACGTTGTTCGACTACTTTAATTTACTTGCATTGTTTTTCATGATATCAAGAGTCATAGCTCCGGTAAATTTATTCTGAATGATGCCTTTACTATCTATAAAATAAGTAGTTGGAATCGATAAAATTTGGTAATTTTCATTTACTTTATCCTCTGCATCAAGAAGGATTGGGAAGGTGATCTTGTTTTCATCAACAAATTTCTGGACTTCCAACTGCGGGTCTATGTTGACAGCCAAAATGACGAGATCATTATCCTTTTCTTTGTAAAACTGCTCCATTTCAGGCATTTCCGCTTTACAAGGCGGGCACCAGGTAGCCCAAAAGTTCAGCATGACTTTCTTCCCTTTTAAGTTCGAAAGCTTAACTGTTTCACCAGTCAATGTTTTTAATTCAAAATCAGGCGCCTTTGCCCCAATGGCTAAGCCTTCCTTATTCACTGATGCTGTACTTGCGGTATCGGGTTGTTCTGTCTTTTTATCCATAGCCTGTACAATTGCTACAGTAAGTAATGAGATCAAAACTACAGCAGCAATGACTTTTTTCATCATACCCGACTCCCTCCTTTATCCAATCATATTTGCTACCATTGATTTTACACTATAATCCCTGTTGAAACAAAGGTTGCTTATGCCGATTCTGTGAACAATGTCGACGTTACTTTAATATGTTTTTTAATTCTGTTAAGACCTTGCTTGTAACCTTTTCAACAATTAGATTTAAATCCTGCTCCGAGAGTGAATATTCGAGTAGGTTTGTGATTTTCTTCGCATGGATCCCAGCTGGAACATCTGCACCAACTGGCGAAATTCCATTGATACCCATCTTGTGTTTCATATCAACAAGCGTTTGGACGTGCTCTTTTGATAACTCTCGATCACCGCTCATCTGTTTGGCAATCCAATTGATTTTTGCTGTAAACTCTAATGATTCCATTAAAAAATAAGCGTGTTCAAGATCCCGTCCCCATGTCAAAGCACCATGGTTTTCCAGCAATACGCCCTGATGCTGAGGAACATACTTCTTAACAGCATCCGGTACTTCAGAAGTCGATGGTGTTCCATACTCCGCTACCGGTATTGTTCCTAAATAAACTACCGACTCCGGCATGATGGCTTGATTTAATGGAACTCCCGCAATGGCAAATGCCGTTGCATACGGTGGATGCACGTGCACAACCGCATTTATATCCGGACGCTCTTGATAAACAAGCAAATGCATTTTCATTTCTGAAGTCGGCCGGTAATCTCCTTCTAACACATTGCCTTCCCCATCTACCTTGATGATCATATCCGGGGTCATAAACCCTTTACTTACACCTGTTGGCGTAATAAGAAATTCATTTTGGCAGAGACGAATGGAAATGTTGCCATCATTCGCTGCAACAAACCCTTTATCATAGATTCTTTTGCCGATTTCGCAAATTTGTTTTTTGTGTTTTATCTCAATTTTCATTGCTGCCTCCGTTCTCTACTTTTTAAAAAGTTTTGGAAGCTCTTCTTGGTAATTCCCTCTTAGTATGCCCTTTTCTGTGATGATCGCTGACACCATTTCATGTGGAGTAACATCGAACGCTGGATTAAAGACCTTTACACCTTCTGGGGCCGTTCTTTTCCCGAACCCTTCCGTAATTTCAGAAGCCTCCCTTTCTTCAATAGGGATATCTGCCCCTGTTTTCGTTTCCAAGTCAATGGTTGAGGTTGGAGCTGCAACATAGAAAGGTATATCATGGGCTTTGGCTAGTAATGCCACACCATAGGTTCCAATTTTGTTGGCCACGTCTCCATTGGCTGCCACACGGTCGCAGCCCACAATAACTGCCTGCACCCAGCCTTTTTGCATCACCATAGCGGCCATACTGTCGGTAATCAAGGTGACATCGATTCCTGCTTGCATCAGCTCCCATGCTGTCAACCGGGCTCCTTGCAATAATGGTCTTGTTTCATCTGCAAACACTTTGATATCCCAGCCTTTTTCTTGCGCAAGATATAGCGGGGCAAGAGCCGTCCCGTACCTGGCCGTTGCAATACCGCCAGCATTACAATGTGTTAGAATACCCATACCATCATGAAGAAGTGTTAAAGCATGCTCGCCAATGGACCGGCAAACTTCTTCATCTTCCGTTCGAATTAAATGGGCTTCATTCTCAAGTGCCTCTATAATTCGGGCAACGGGTTGGTCTTTTTCTTTTTGGGCACGGTCATCCATTCTTTTTAATGCCCAAAATAAATTGACCGCTGTTGGCCGGGAAGTCGCTAAATAGTTTGCTTGCTTTTTAAATACAGAGTAAAATTCGTCGAATGAATTCTCGGGTGCATCTTTGATTCCAAGTAATAATCCATAGGCCGCAGCAATCCCGATCGCCGGTGCGCCTCGGACCTTTAATTGTTTAATCGCATCCCAGGCATCTTCTATTTTCGTGATTTCTAGAAAATCGGTGATCTCTGGAATTTTGGTTTGATCTAATATGTTTAATATTCCGTTTTCGTAATAAACAGATTGTAAAAATGAGCTTTCCACTTAAAAATCATCTCCACTTCTATATGTATAAGTCTGCATCTAAAGCTGAATTTTCTTACATACCATAGATATTGTAACAATATCTAGAGTAGATGCAATATTTTTAGTTTTTAGTTATAGCAGCATCGTTTTTGTTTCTTTAATTTTCTGAAAATTGGTAAAATAAAACCATGTTGAGGAGGGATTATTTTATGAAAATTCTCGTTTTAGGCGGAAGCCGCTTCTTAGGAAGAACGTTTGTCGAGAAGGCTTTAGCTGAAAATCATGAAGTAACTGTTTTTAACCGCGGAAATCAAAATCATGGATTAAAGGATGTTGAAATTATTAAAGGGGATCGGTTTGGTGATTTAAAGGAATTAGAGAATCGCTATTGGGATGCAGTTTTGGATACGAGCGGTTTTATACCGTTTACAGTGCTAAATTCAACTCAAGTTTTAATGGACCGGGTGAATCAATATGCCTTTATCTCAAGTATATCGGTATATAAGGACTGGATTCCGGAAAATTTGGATGAAACATATCCTGTTTTAGAGATGACCCTTGAGGAAGCGAATGAACTTACAAAAGATGTGAATGGCCCAGTTTATGAATATTATGGACATTTTAAAGCCCTATGTGAACGGATAGCTGAAAAAAATTTGCCAGGACGTGTGTTAAACGTTCGGGCTGGACAGTTAATTGGCCCGAATGACTATACAGACCGCATTCCCTATTGGATACATAGAATTTCTAAGGGTGGGAAGGTCTTGGCGCCTGGAAATCCGGATCGTAGAGTACAACTGATTGATAATAATGATCTTTCTAAGTGGATCTTATTGATGATGAAAAACCAAGCGGCTGGTACTTTTAATGCAACAGGACCGGATTATTCCTTATCCATGAAGGAATTTCTGGATGCCTGTATCAAAGTAACGGGCTCAAATGCTGAATTGGTTTGGGCTGATGAAAAATTTTTGGTGGATCAAGGCGTTGCGCCTTGGACAGAAATGCCGCTTTATGTTCCTGAGAATTATCCGATTTCACAGGATGTAGATCAGCCTTGGAAGGGAACCTTTTCAATAAATAAAGATAAGGCTGTTTCTAGCGGCCTTACCTTTAGGCCTCTTGTAGAAAGTATTGCGGATATTTATGCTTGGGAAAAGACACGATCGTTGTCAGCCGATGAGTGGAGATCCGGGATGCGGGAAGAAAAAGAGAAAGCTTTACTTGACTTATTAAGTCTTAATAAATGAGGAAATTTCAATTCTATATTAAACCCTAGCCTAAAAAGAGCAGGTCCGACCTGCTCTTTTCAAGTTATTAGCCGATTATTTTTCTTTTTTGCTTTAATAGGTCCTTAAATTCCTGATCCAATTGCACATATTTGGGATCTTTTTGATCTAAAATGGATAATTCTCCTAAAATTGAGGCGATCCTATTTTCAATAATTAACAAAGTCTCGTGATTATCATTAATTTCGTTATTTTTATTTAAATATTCCTCAGGTTTCATCTCGACGCGTTTAATCGTTTGTTCCTCAAACACAAGCAATCGGTCACAAAGCTTATTTAAAAAATAATAATCATGGGAAACGGTAATAATGGTCCCGGTAAATTCGCTCAAAGTTTTTTCAAGCTGCTCGCGACTTGGTAAGTCCAAATGGTTGGTGGGTTCATCAAGAACGAGGACATCGTAATCCCGTACTAACATATCAACCAATTTGACTCTTGTTCTTTCACCTAGACTTAAAGTGTTAATGGGCTTTGTGATATGCTGCTCTTTCAACCCTAGATTAGCTAACAATGTACGGGCTTGAAGTATGCTTTCTCTATCCGTATATCCTAATGCTTCAAGCGCCGATTTATCAGACGGCAAATCATCCACATCTTGGCTTAAATAAGCGATTTTAAGGGAGTCACTTGTCCATAGATTGCCGCCAGATGAATCAATATGGCCTAAAATCATTTTTATTAAGGTTGATTTCCCGCAGCCATTTTCACCTAAAAGACCTATTCTTTCACCGTGAATAATATAAAAATGAGCATCTTGAAAAAGATTCCGCTCCTCGAATGTCATTGTAAGTTTCTTCGCCTCAATAATTCGCTTTCCTCTTTTCCCGTCGCTTTCAAATTGAAATCTTACCTTTGCATCTTCAAGTGGTTTCTCGATTTTATTCTTATCTAATTCATTTTGCAGCCGTTTCATTTTTGATTTTACTTGTGCATCCCGCTTCTTCGCTTTAACGCGATGATATTCCTTAGTGCCATAATCTCTGCCTTGTTTCGTCGAAGTACTATGAGCTTTATCAGACCATGATTTAAGCTGCTCCATTTGCAGTTCGATGTCTTCTACTTTCCTTTGCTGTACTTCATATTGGTGCATATGGTCTTTAAACTTCTTTTGTTTTTGCTTTTGATACTCACTATAATTCCCATTGAAAAAATGAATTTTCTTATTTTCTAATTCAAATATCCTGGTAACGGTCTTATCCAAAAAATGGCGGTCGTGCGAGATGATAAGTACCGCCCCTGGAAATTTGTCTAATTCAGATATCAACCATTCAATTCCCTTATAATCCAGATGATTTGTAGGTTCATCTAATATTAAAAACCCTGGCTTTGAAGCCCAAATCATAGACAAGGCGAGCTTCAGCTTTTCACCGCCGCTTAAATGGGTTAAACGACTCTCTTCCCATTCATATGCTTTCTTAAGGCCAAGTTCACTTGCATGCTTATAAAATTCAGTTTCCTTATTCATTGAAAGAGACTGTTGAAAATCACTAACTTCGTAATCAATGGATTGCGATAGGTAACCAATCTTTAAATCTTTTGAAGCCTCAATTTGGCCGCTATCAGGGGGAAGTTTCCCTGAAAGAATATTAGCCAGCGTTGTTTTGCCAGTGCCATTATACCCCACCAGTCCAATCCTTTCCCCATTTTTTATGTCAAATTGAATATTTTCTAATATTTTCACTAAATTAAAACTTTTATCTAATCCAGATACTTTTATTATTTGGTTCATAAAAAAACTCCCTTCAAATGAACCTGAAGAGAGTTTTATGTATGATCGGTCGACAAATAAGCCAATAAAGGGCCTTGAATACATCGTTATACGATCAGGACATAAAAAGGACAGACTAATCCTATTCTTCAGGTTCAACATTTTTCGTTATTCGAATCATGTTCTGAAAAAAAAGATTATAACTTCATCGGCCCAAATTCATTCCTTTTCGTTTGATAGTTCCATTTTATTGAAAATCAAATGAATTTGTCAATCAATTCTTTAAAATCAACATTTGAATAAGGCGTTTTATCCTCTATTTTCTGTTTTAAATCTTTTAATGTAAAGGCTTGCCAATCTTCAAGATGCTGCAAATCCCACTTTTCCAAAAATAAAACATATAAAAAAATCTCTCTTATTTTCAAGAAAATAGGAATTTGTTCAAGCAGGTGTTTGCTAACAGAGTGTTCAGTTTGATATCCATTTAGAAAATGAACCCAAAAATTCTCACTAAAATCAGTCCACTCAGCGACAAAAGATGAAGACTGCCAGTAGGCATGATAGAAGGAAACGGCGAGATCATAGGCAAACCAATGATAGGCACAATCATCAAAATCAAAAACGGTAATCCTTCCGTCTTTCGCAAAGAAATTTCCCTGATGGAAATCGTTATGCATAAGGCCGAACAAATTAAGGTCTTCATTATAATGTTTTAGGATTTCAAGTAGATCTAGATATCGGTCAGCAATCATTGTTGAAGATATTTTCGGAATAAGCTTAAGAAGATCAGGTTGTTTTTTTGTCCATTTGGGTCTGTCCAACTTGGCATCCAATTTACTAGATACCCTATGCATCTTACCTGTCAACTTACCCCAACTGTAAAATAAATTAACATTCCAAATTTCTTTGTTTGTTACATCAACTGGAACTCCTTCAGCTTTTTCAAAAGCAACAACATAAAACTTTTGTTTTTGATAATCCACTTCTTCAATCATACGTTCATATTTAGAAAGTATTGGATTCGATACTGAAATCCCTTGTTCTGCAAAAGTTGATACGAATTTTAATTCATTTTCAAGCTCAGATAAACTTCTTCTTGTTCCATTTGAGATTCTAAAAACTAAATTAGTACCGGCATGTTCATAGGAATAGACTGAATTATGAAATCCGGTACTAATCGGCATTAGTTCAGAGGCTAAGATATTAAATCTTTCTGCTATGATATTTTGAATCATTTTCTTTTTCCCCTATGACAAAATTATAAAGAGCTTTTTGCGACCGTTAATTTAATTAACTGGGGGCATTTTGAATCGCTACTAATTACCGTCGCCCTTGATTTTTGAAGCATGCGGGCATTAGGAGCCACTTCTAATTACCGTAGCCGTTCACTTTTGAAGCATCCGGGCATTAGGAGCTTCTCCTAATTACCGTAGCCGTTCATTTTTGGAGTTCATGAGCATTAGGAGCCTCTCCTAATTACCGTAGCCGGATCAATACAGTATTTAAGAACAAAACACCATGCAAAAGCTGCATGGTGTTTTCATTTTTATGCTTGTAATTTTTCACGAAGTACCATTTGAAGAATGCCGCCGTGACGGTAGTAATCGATTTCCACTTCAGAGTCGAAACGAACAAGAACTTCGAATTCTTTCTTGTTGCCAGCTTCATCAGTAGATGTAACTTTTAGAAGATCACGTGGTTTTACGTTTTCGTCAACTTGAACTTCAAATGTTTCTTTACCAGTTAAACCAAGTGATTCAGCGCTGTCGCCATCTTTGAATTGAAGTGGCAGTACGCCCATTAACACTAGGTTTGAACGATGGATACGTTCGAAGCTTTCAGCAAGAACTGTTTTAATGCCTAATAAGTTTGTACCTTTCGCAGCCCAGTCACGTGAAGAGCCCATTCCGTAATCTTTACCTGCAAGTACCATTAGGCCAGTGCCTTCTTCTTTGTACTTCATGCAAGCATCATAGATAGATGTAACTTCGCCTGTTGGCCAGTAAGTAGTGAAGCCGCCTTCTGTGCCAGGAGCGATTTGGTTACGAATACGGATGTTTGCGAATGTACCACGCATCATGACTTCGTGGTTACCACGGCGAGATCCGTAAGAGTTGAAGTCACGAGGCTGTACGCCTTTTTCTAATAGATATTTACCAGCCGGAGTATTCTTGCCGATTGCTCCTGCAGGTGAGATATGGTCAGTTGTAACAGAGTCACCAAACTTACCAACAACACGAAGTCCAGTTAATGGCTCAACAGTGCCTGGTTCTGGTGATAAGCCTTCAAAGAATGGAGGGTTCGCAATGTAAGTTGAATCCTCATCCCAAGTATATAATGGCTCATTGCTTGTTTTGATTTCGTTCCAACGCTCGTTGTCTCCGAACACATTCTCATACTCTCTACGGAATAATTCAGGAGTAACAGTCTTCTTAACAACATCATTCACTTCAGCAGTTGTTGGCCAGATATCCTTGAAGAATACATCGTTGCCGTCTTTATCTTTACCAATTGGTTCAGATGCGAAGTCAATGTTCACTGTACCAGCAAGAGCATAAGTAACAACTAGCGGTGGTGAAGCAAGGTAATTTGCTTTTACAAGCGGATGAATACGTCCTTCAAAGTTACGGTTACCTGAAAGAACAGATGTAACTAAAAGATCGTTTTCAGCGATTGTTTTTTCGATTTCTTCTTTTAATGGACCGGAGTTACCGATACATGTTGTACAGCCGTAACCAACAAGGTTGAAGCCGATTTGCTCTAGGTATGGAAGCAATCCGGAATCACGAAGGTATCCCGTTACAACCTTTGAACCTGGTGCTAAAGAAGTTTTAACAAACTTAGGAACTTCCATTCCAAGTTCAACTGCTTTTTTCGCAACAAGTCCAGCACCCACTAAAACATATGGGTTAGAAGTGTTTGTACAGCTAGTGATAGATGCAATGGCTACTGCACCAGTTTTAATTTCAGTTTGATCACCGTTGTTGAAATTAACGGCTGCTGATTTTTCAAGTTCATCAGCTTGTAAGCCGAAGCCTTGGTTGCCTTGTGGAGCAGAAACAGCTTTTACGAATTCTTCCTTCATTTTTGAAAGCGGGATCAAATCCTGTGGACGCTTAGGACCAGAAAGGTTTGCTTCAATTTGAGTAAGGTCGATTTCGATTACATCTGTATAAACTGGCTCGTCAGATGGATTGAAGAATAATCCATTTGCCTTGCAATATTGTTCAACAACATTAATACCTTCTTCGTCACGGCCTGTTAAGCGCATGTACTCAAGAGATTCACCATCAATTGGGAAGAATCCGCAAGTTGCACCATATTCAGGCGCCATGTTAGCGATTGTAGCACGGTCTGCTAAAGGAAGCACAGATACACCAGGGCCGAAGAATTCTACGAATTTACCTACAACACCATGGCTGCGTAGTACTTGAGTTACTTTAAGCGCAAGGTCTGTTGCTGTTGCACCGTTTGGAAGTTCACCTGTTAATTTAACACCTACAACTTCAGGTACTGGGAAGTATGAAGGCTGACCAAGCATTCCTGCTTCAGCTTCGATTCCGCCTACGCCCCATCCAAGAACACCGATACCGTTGATCATTGTTGTATGGGAGTCAGTCCCTACTAATGTATCAGGATATGCTTCCAGCTCTCCGTCAACTTCTGCAACATGTACTACATCAGCCAAGTACTCAAGGTTTACTTGGTGAACGATACCAGTTGCAGGTGGAACCGCACGGTAGTTGTTAAAGGATTTTTGTGCCCAGCTTAAGAACTGATAACGCTCTGCGTTACGTTCAAATTCATAATCCATGTTGATTTTTAAAGAATCAGCTGATCCATAGGCATCAACCTGTACAGAGTGGTCAATAACAAGATCTACTGTCTTTTCTGGATTAATCTTATCTGGGTCGCCGCCTAGGTCAGCCATTGCTTTTCTTAAAGAAGCAAGGTCAACTACTGCAGGAACTCCAGTAAAGTCTTGAAGGATAACACGAGCTGGCTTGAATGGAACGTCCACTTCTTGAAGCTCGTTTGTTCCCCATTTTGCTAAGTTTTCAACATGCTCTTTTGCAATTACACGTCCATCGTATTGGCGAAGGACAGATTCAAGTAATACTTTTACGGAATAAGGCAATTTGGATACATTCCCAATGCCTGCTTCTTCCAATGCATTTAAACGGTAGTAGTGATAAGTTTTGCCGTTTGCTTCAAAGGAAGAACGTGCGTTAAATACATCATTTTTCACCATGAGTAAAAAACCCCCTCGTTCGTCATAAATAAACAAATTCCACGAAAAGTTGAAAAGTTTGAATTTTCCCATCCTGCTTCACTTTTCTCACAATTCTTATCTTAATACAACCTATTACATAAGTAAATAACAAGAAAGTTATTGCGGTTGATAAGTTTTTCTTATGTTTTTTTATGTAAGTTGTTCTGAATATTTTGAAAATGTTGTCAAAGCTACTTAGTTTTTTGCAATGGGAAAATATCTTCTTTCTTTATTATTATCTCAAAAAACTTTTTAATTGTCATTTTTTTAACTTGAAAGGAAATAGTAACATTATTAGGAGGTGATTATGTGGTTAAACGAAAGTCTAATCATGTCATTCCAGGGATGAATGCAGCCAAGGGACAAGGAAAAGGTGCCGGTTACAATGAGGAATTGGCAAGTGAACCGGAATTAACAGCTAAGGAAAGAATGAACAATAAAAAGCGCAAGAAAAATCAATAAAAGCAGGCGGACATTCCGCCTGCTTTTTCCTATTCTGTTTGATTAACTTCAGTTACCATGGACTGTAAATCTTGCTGAAAACGTTCTAATTGAGCGCGTTGATGCTCAGATGCAACTTCAAGTGCGTTTTCAATTTGCTGATAGGCTTCGTTTACTTCGTCTTTTAAGTGCTTTAACTGATGCCCATAGCTGGCACTATCGCTGACGATCGTTTCAAATAAACCTTGTGCATTTTCATATCCTTGCTGAGCAGCTTGGAATGCCTGCTGCTTATCTTTATGATATGGGAATTTGTCTGCCATTTTATGATTCACTCCTTAAAATTGTATACCGTTAAAATGCACAGAACGATAAAAAATATTCAGCATAAAAAGACTTAAGCTCTGCATCCTAACTGATAGGAGGGATGAAAAAATGGCCAACAAAAACGATGGAAAAGATATGCGTAAAAATGCTCCAAAACAATCCGGACAGCCAGAGCCTATGAGCGGTTCTCATAAAGTGAAGAATCGAAATCATACCCGCGCCAAACATAATTCACACCATGACATGTAATCGAATACCCCCCTCACCCATAATGAGGGGGGTATCGCTTAAATTTTTACCAAAGCTTCAATTAAAATTGCTTCCTCTTCAGCTGTAACAGTCCTTAGATCAATTAAAAAATCGTCCTTTTGTATTCTTCCTATAATTGCAGGCTTGGTTTCGGTGCGCAGTTTCCTTCCAAGCTGCTCGGCAGAAATGGAATTATGTTTTAAAGCAATGACCATAGTTGGCAAAGTTACATCAGGCATAGTTCCTCCGCCTACCTGGCTTGTATCTTGAAAAATTTTTGTTTCATATTCATTAGTTCTTTGTAATAAGTTTGTAACAAAACCGTAACATCTTACGTCTAATTCATTAAGTGTAACTAACAAATCACGAATTACAGGGATATTCTGAACCGCTTTGTCGCCGCGGGCATAATCGATTAACGTCCCTTCTAAGGCGGCAAGAGTCATCTTATCAACCCGAAGGACTCTAGCTAACTGATGTTTTTTCAATTGGTCTATTATTGCCTTTTTCCCAGCAATAATCCCAGCCTGAGGTCCGCCCAGCAGTTTGTCACCGCTAAAAGTCACAACGTCCGCTCCCATTTCAAGAACCTCTTTTACCACCGGTTCCTCGCCGATCCCATGTTTTTTAAAGTCGAAAAGAGCTCCACTGCCTAGATCTTCATAAAAAATCACATGATCCAGCTTTTTGGTCAAATCCACTAAATCCTCGGTCTCGACTGATTTTGTAAAGCCGACAACCTTGAAATTACTTGTATGTACCTTCATAACAATAGCGGTTTCAGGGCTTATGGCTTTTTCATAGTCGTAAAGATGAGTTTTATTGGTTGTTCCTACTTCTACAAGATTTGCGCCGCTTTCTTCCATAATCGAAGAAATCCGGAACGAACCGCCAATTTCAACTAACTGTCCGCGCGAGACAATAACTTCTTTTTTCTCTGCAAAGGCCCTTAAAACAAGATAAACCGCTGCGGCATTATTGTTGACCACCATGGCTGCCTCTGCACCTGTAATATCTTTGATTAATGCTTCAACATGACTATGACGAGAGCCTCGTTCACCTTCGGGCAGTTTATATTCAAGATTCGAGTAATTTCTCGCGGTATCCACCACATGTTGAATAGCACTTTCACTTAATCTTGCTCTTCCAAGGTTCGTATGTAAAATCGTCCCTGTCGCATTTACGACTTGTTCGAGTGTAAAAGAAAAATGGGATCTTAATCTTTTTTCAAGCGAGTCAAAAACTTCATTAATAAATTCCAATGTACCAGGTTTTGCTTTTTGCCAATCTCCATTTAATATCGAAAACCTAATTTCATCTATTACTTCTTTCATCTGTTTCGAAAGTTGAACAAAATCCAAACGGCTTTCCTCTAAGAGCAACAAAAACCGATGATGGTTCTGTAACTCATGTACAGGTGGGATCGAACGAAGCCATTCCTTCATGATCAAAACTCCTTCGCAATGGTTACTAGTTAGGTGAAATATTTATTTTATTATAACATTTTCACGTTTTTATGGCTGATGAATAATATGAAACGAGCAAGGAGGATATGGAAATGAAAAAAAGGAATACTGCTCAAAATCGATCCATCGATTATGAACTAGTGGAAAAATGGATGAAAAACTACTTTTTGGATCCACTAACATCCTTATGTGATTTTACCCAATTTCGCATTGACTTATATGAAACAGATGACGATTGGATTGTTGAAGCGGTACTGGATGAATATGACAGCTCAGAAATAACCGTGAAAATGGTAGATCGAAGACTTGATATAACAGCGCAAAAACCAACCTCTTCTTTATCCGCAGCATCCTCACCAAGAGTACGTACCATCGATTTCCCCTTCTCCATTATTGATCATAAAGTAAGCGCAGCCTTTAAAAACGGAGTGTTAGAGATATTTATTTCAAAAACTGAAAAGGGACTTGGAAAAAATCGTTACATTACACTGCCTTAATTTCTTTTTTTGCAGTAGATTACATAATAATATTACTGCAAAATTTTAAAACCCTCATAACCGTTTTGGTATGAGGGTTTTATTTATTTTGATGCTATAATTTCAATGATTTCTTCTGTATCCGGAAAAATCCCCGTATCAAGTTTAGAATAGATCTTCTCCCCGTTGACCGTAACTTCAAAAGCGCCACCTGAACTTGGGATAAGCTCCATCTTTTTTATATCACGAAAAAAATGGTTAAATAGTTCTTCCGCGAAACTCGCGGCTTTTGGTGCATAGTTTCATTGCATGCAAAATTCAACAATCACATGATAATTTTTCATATATGTACCCCCTTTAATTCTGTCTAATCTTTCTATAGTAGAAACATTTTATCTTACAGCTTATTCTACCGCAAATGTTTTGCTCCTATAAGCGATATTGTTATACTATTTAAGTGGAGGTGGACATGTTATGAGTGAACAAGAAAAAATTCGCCTGACTTCTTTATCAACAAAAGCTGGTTGAGGCTGCAAAATTGGTCCTGAGGACCTGGCGCAAGTTTTGCGTCAATTACCAAAACAAGACCCAGTCCCTGAATTGTTAGTGGGACATGAAACAAGCGATGATGCCGGTGTATACCGTTTAACAGACACAATTGCCTTAATTCAAACGGTCGATTACTTTACCCCGATTGTGGATGATCCTTATATGTTTGGACAGATTGCGGCGGCCAATTCATTAAGCGATGTTTATGCAATGGGCGGTGAACCGAAAACAGTCCTAAACATTGTCGGATTCCCAATCAAAAAACTTGGTGCTGATATGTTGGCGGAAATTCTCCGCGGTGCTGCTGACAAGGTAAAGGAAGCTGGAGCGATTACTGTCGGCGGCCATTCAATCGATGACCAAGAACCGAAGTTCGGACTATCAGTGACAGGTATTGTCCATCCTGATAAGGTTTGGAAAAATGTTGGGGCAAGGCCAGGGGATGTACTTGTTTTAACAAAACCGATTGGGGTTGGCATCCTTACTACCGGAATTAAAAGAAGTGCTGTAAATAAAGAGCAGGAACGAGCTGTCACAGAAACTATGGCCATGCTCAATAAAACTGCCGCACAAGTTTTAACAGACTTTACCCCTCATGCCGTAACGGATGTTACAGGATTTGGATTACTAGGACATGGCAGCGAAATGGCTCGCGGCAGCAATGTCAGCTTCGAAATATCATGTTCACAAGTACCTGTCTTAGAAGGCGCTGTTGAACTTGCGAAGAATGGTGTTGTACCTGGGGGTTCAAAATCGAATCATAAATGGTTAAATGATGATGTTGCTTATGAAGAGATTCTTCCTGAAGAGCAGCTAGTCCTTTGTGATGCCATTACTTCTGGAGGTCTTCTCGTTTCCATAAGTGAATCAGAAGCACAGCAATATATAAAAGGACTCTATTCAAATGGATTAGTACAAGCATCGATTATTGGAAGAGTAACAGAGAAAAAAGATAAACTTATTTATGTAAAAAGATAAACAGCGAAGGCTTCCTTCGCTGTTTTTTGTAATAGATAAGTAAGTATACAATTCGACTTTGAGAATTGTCCAGCTCCAGCGCCCAGCGACAAGTGTCCTTCGTTCTCCGCCCTACGATAAGTCAACATCGAATCGCTGACGCTCTTCGTGTTTCCTTTATCTCAGTTGGAGCGCTCCACAAGGAACGCTTCGGCAGCATAAGCATCGCACGAAGAAAAAGCGTGAGCTTTTTCGAGGAGGCCATACGTCGCTAAACGGGCACTTTCGCTTTTCTTTTTAACTAGGTATTTTCATTTGTAATTTTTGTTGCAGCTTTTCAAGCATATCCTTCGTCATTTTGTCTAAGTCGTAGTCGAATTTAAAGCCCCATTCTTCTTTTGCTGCCGCAGAATCAATGGAATTTGGCCAGCTATCGGCAATCTTTTGACGGGCAGGATCCACCTTATAGGCAATTTTAAATCCAGGGATGTACTTACGAATACTTGCAGCAATTTCTTCAGGATCAAAGCTCATCGAACTAACATTAAATGAATTCCTATGAATTAATTTGGATGCGTCTGCTTCCATTAAGTCGATAATCGCATTCAATGCATCTGGCATATACATCATATCCATGAAAGTGCCTTTATCAATGTATGATGTGTATTTCCCATTTTTGACTGCTTCATAGTAAATTTCAACGGCATAATCTGTCGTTCCTCCGCCTGGTAAGGCAACGTATGAAATTAAGCCAGGAAAACGCAATCCACGTGTGTCGACCCCAAATTTATGGAAGTAGTAATCAGACAATAACTCGCCTGCTACTTTATTAACCCCATACATGGTGGTAGGGCGCATAATGGTATCCTGCGGTGTTGCATCCTTTGGTGTAGTTGGACCAAAAGCTCCGATTGAGCTTGGTGTGAAAAATTGTGCCTTTAACTCCCTAGCTGTTTCAAGGGCATTCATTAACCCGCCCATATTTAAATTCCAAGCAAATACAGGTTTCTCTTCAGCAGTAGCAGATAGAAGTGCGGCTAAATGCATAACCGTATCAACTTTATATTTTTTAGCAATCTCAACCATGGATTTTAAATCGGTTACGTCTACGACCTCAAATGGACCGCTTTGGGCCGCTTCACTATCATTCTTTTTAATATCTGTAGCAATTACATTGTCTGTACCGTATATATCTCTTAGCTTCATCGTTAATTCAGAGCCAATTTGCCCTAATGCACCTGTAATTAATATTCGCTTCATGATGCTCCTCCACCTCAATCAATTTAGTCTTAAATAATACCCATTTCTTTGCCGACTTTTTCATATATGGAAATAGCCTTTTCCAGCATTTCTTTTGTATGTGCCGCAGTTGGCATATTGCGGACCCGTCCTGTACCTTGAGGTACCGTCGGGAAAACAATCGCTTTTGCATAAACGCCTTCTTCATTTAACCGCTTGCTAAATTGTTGGGTAAGTGATTCTTCTCCAATGATACACGGTGTAATTGGTGTTTCGCTGTTGCCGATATTAAAACCTAATTCCTTTAAGCCTTTTTTCAGATAGTTGCCGTTTTCCCAAAGCTTTTGATTTAGCTCAGTGCTTTCCATTAAGATTTCAATTGACTTTTTACTTGCAGCTACATCTGCCGGAGTTAATGAGGTTGAAAATAGGAAAGGACGACTGCGAACCTTTAACCAGTCAATCAGGTTTTTCTTCCCGGCAACATAACCGCCGACAACCCCAATTGCTTTTGAAAGTGTTCCAATTTGGAAATCAATCTTGTCAGACAAGCCAAAATGCTTGACTGTCCCTGCTCCTTCCCCAAGAACACCAGAACCATGGGCATCATCGACATATGTAATTAAATCAAATTCTTCTGCAATTTTTACGATTTCAGGTAATAAGGCCACATCGCCATCCATGGAAAATACGCCATCGGTAATAACCATGATTTTATTGTATTGGCCAGATTCTTTTGCTTCCATCGCTTTTGCTCGTAAATCTTCCATGTCAGAGTGGTTGAAGCGGATTATTTTTGCTTTTGAAAGTCTGCAGCCGTCAATGATGGAGGCATGGTTCAATTCATCTGATAAAATCGCATCATTTTTATCCATTACGGCTGAAATGGCGGCCATATTACAATTAAATCCGGATTGGTACGCAATCGCTGCTTCTGTATGTTTAAATTCAGCCAGCTTTTCCTCTAATTCAACATGAAGCTTAAGCGTTCCATTAATGGTCCGAACGGCTCCTGCACCGACACCATACTGCTCAATCGCTAGAGCGGCAGCTTTTTTTAAACGCTCGTCTGTTGCCAGACCTAAATAATTATTAGAAGAAAGATTAACAAGTTCTTTACCGTTAATGGTAATCATCGGTCCGTTTGGACTTTCTAATGGGTCTATTACATTGTAAAGGCCTTTGCCTTTTAAATCTTCAAGGTTTTCGTTTAAAAATTTCTCCAAAATGTTACTGGACATTTTCAATACCCCCTAATATTATCTGAGCATCCCTTTGTCGTTTAAAAAAATACATTTGTCCACTCCAAAAAGACACTGATATCTTCGTAAAAGCCTTTGTTAAAGGATTCCTGTAATATACTTTATCACACTTTTTATAAAATGTTCATACGTAGAGGACAAAAAAATAAAAATAATTTTATGATTTTAGATTGCCCAATTGACGGTTAGGATATTTTGAACAGTCCGTTGCAAAGAAAAAGAACCAATCCATTTGGAAAGGTTCTTGCTTTTATCATTTAGATTCCGGTCGGCCATGTTGCTAAGAGTCTTTCGCTTTTTTCTCTTTTTGATGTTAATAAATATTCAAGCGATTGACAGAGGAATTTTCTTGTTTCATTTGGCTGAATGACATCATCGATTAAATGTTTGGCTGCCGCTTTATACGGGGAACTATCAAAGGACCAAAGCTCTAAAAGTTTTTTACGTTGTTCGCTTGGATTTTCTGAACGTGCCAACTCTCTACCGAATACAACGTTTACTCCAACCTCTGGTCCGGTAAAATTAATTTCTGCTGTTGGCCAAGCTACGACCAAATCCCCGCCCATGCCAGGCCCGCACATATTACCATAAGCCGCACCAATACTTTTACGAATAACCACGGATATTTTCGGTACGGATGATAAGGCCAGCGCTTGATTCCAAACCATAATTTTCGTGGGCATCTTTGCTTTTTCCGCTTCGCTGCTGATCCGGAAACCCGGTGTATCATGGAGAAAAATGAGCGGAATATGATAGGAATCGCACAGACAAATAAATTCAGTAGCCTTTTGACATTCCTGGGGTCCGGGAGCACCGGCATAATGACTTGGCTGGTTTGCAATGATTCCGACAACATGACCGTTCAAATGGGCAAAAGCAGTAATCAATCCTTTTCCAAACTTCCTCTGATACTCAAAGGTAATACCATCATCTACAATTAAATCAATGATTTTCTTCATATAATAAACGCGGTTGCTTTGCTGTGGTAAGATGGTCAAAACTTCATCGACTAAACGATAAGGATCATCGGTAGTTGCCTTCATTCGGGGCCTTTCTCCTGCATTTTGCGGCATATATGAAAAATAGGTTTTTAATTGCTCTATGCACTCTTCTTCAGTGGCCCCATCCTCATCAATTTGTCCTGTATAACGATGATGCACATCGACACCGCCCAATTCTTCCGGTGACAATTTTTGGCCGTTAGCAAGCTCAAGCATTCGCGGCCCCGCTATCGCCATGCAAGTTCCGTGAAGCTGGGTAACAAAATCGGAAGACACCGCAGCCCATGTCGGCCCCCCAAAGCTGTCGCCTAAAATAGCCGTCATCGTAGGGACTTGACGATGAAGCGTTAACATTTCTCTCGGGAATAATTTATCACTAATTCCATCCGAGCCCATTCCATCTGGCATCCTGAGGCCGCCGCCTTCATGAAGTGAAAAAATCGGCAGCCCATTTTTTACGGCAAATTCATGAAGGCTTTTCGATTTCCTAATGTGGACATTCCCTTCTGTGCCAGCAAAAACGGTCTTATCTCCCGCTTGGATAACGGCAGGTCTCCCATTCACTTTCCCTACACCGGCAATTAGTCCGTCACCATAGCTTTTATGTTCCGTACCTTTTACATCCGAAGTATTTAACATACCAAACTCCATGAAAGTGCCGTGGTCAGCTAACATTTCAATTCTCTCTCTTGCCGTTCGCAATCCCTTGCCATGCTGAGCCGCTTTTTTTTCATGGCCTCCGCCTAAAAGGGCCGCTTCTTTTTTTGCCTGAAGTTCACCAGTTAATTGCTGTAAATAGTCCATGAGTTCCCTCTCCTAATTCTCTTTTAACAATTTTCTAAGTACTTTCCCAGACGGTGTAGCTGGAAGCTGGTCAATTATGTCAACATAGCGAGGATATTTATAGGCGGCCATATTCATTTTCGCCCACATGATAATATCGTCAGGCATTACTTTTTCTTTTTCCGTGTTCTTCAACACTACAAAGGCTTTAACCACTTCCCCTTTTACTGGGTCAGGAACACCGATCACTGCGGATTGACGAATGGCGGGATGTAAGTTGAGAAGAGCTTCTACATCTTCCGGAAAAATACTATATCCAGAGCATTTGATCATTTCTTTTACTCGGCCCTGAAAAAATAAATAGCCATCTTCATCAAGGGAGCCAATGTCTCCGGTATGAACCCATCCATTCCTTAATGTTTCGGCAGTGGCATCGGGGCGGTTTAAATAACCTTTAAACACACCCGGATTTTTTACGATTATTTCCCCTTGTATACCGGGAGGCTGCTCTTCACCTGTTTCAAGATTGATTATGCGAATTTCCGTATCATAAACCGGAATGCCGCAGGATCCAAATTTAATTTTTTCCTTAGGCATAAAAGTATCACAGGTGTGGGTCTCACTTAATCCGTAAGCGGCTTCATATAGAACACAGCCATTAGTGACCTCTTTCCAGTGTTCAGCGAGTTCTTTCGTTACTTGAACACCAAAGCTTGTTGCTAAATTCGTTTTTAAGCTTGATAAATCTCTCTTTTCAATTCCAGGAATTTGTAAGATGGCCCAGTTCATCGGTGCAATACTGTACCAATAACTGACTTTATATTTTTCAATGGCTTCAACGGTTGCGGATGGATCGAATTTTATAAACAAGACGCAGGGTCTTCCTGAATAAACCGGCGTATTTAACCCCATGACCATCCCAGCAATATGGCATAAAGGCGCACTAGCCATAAGAATTTCATCCTGGCTTATTCCATTTGCCTGCGCTGAGGCTGCCGTTTTAAATAAGGCATTCCCGTAGGTGAGCATCGCTCCTTTTGGACGGCCGGTAGTACCTGAGGTAAATACCATTAAGCCTGCATCACTCCACAAATCCACATTTTCTTTCACTTCAAAAGGTATGTCAGTTTGAAGAATGTCAACAAAATGCTCTGTTTCAGAAAAAGATTGCTTTGGAAAAATGAACTCATCAGGGAACTTCCATTCTGTCTGATCTGGGAGGAAATCATCATAGTTGGTCGTAACAACAAAATTCAGAGGACGTACTTTCTCGATTGCTTTTTGGATAAGGGGAACTCCTTCGGAACCGGCAATGATTCCTTCTATTGGAGCTTCTTCTAAGTAGTAAACCAACTCATTTTCTTTAAACATCGGGTTTAACGGGATGACGATGCCGCCCAATTTTTGAATGGCAAAATGAGCGATGATATATTGCGGACAGTTTTGCAAATAAAGGGCAACACAGGATCCCTTCTTTACCCCTTTATGGTGCAAATAATATGAGAACTTGTTTACATAACCTAAAAGCTCTCCCCAGGTAATCTTTGTGCCGTAAAAAATATAAGCCAGTTCCTCAGGCCTTTGTTTTCCGTGTTGTTCTAAGTAGTCCACTAGCGGCCTTTCTCCCTGCAAATATTCCAGTTGGGCAGGAAGCTGGTCTGGCCAAAAAGGCCGGATTTTTTCTACCATTTTCATTCCTCCTAACAATTTAACTGACTAGTTAGTATTTCCTGGTGAATTAATTTTGAATTTTCTGACTACATAAATTAATAGTACATGAAAGTGAATGGTTATTCAATGCTTGTCTTTACTTGTGGTTCCTTTCCATGGAAACTCTTCCAAAAACCGAACGAAAGTTATTAATTAACTTTAATTATTCGTTTTTTTGTAAAAAATGATTGATTTACCTATTCAGCATGCTATAATGTGAATAAATTCATAAAAGTTTCACTCATATAATCGCGGGGATATGGCCCGCAAGTTTCTACCGGATTGCCGTTAACAATCTGACTATGAGTGGGTAATGAGAAAGACGTGTTTTGCGGACTTCTTTCTTTATCCTTTCGGTTATAAGCCCAAAGGTCATTGCCCCACTCAAATGTTGATGTGGGTAATGGCTTTTGGGCTTTTTATTTTTCTTAGGGGGTACATCATGGAATTATTAAAAGACAGAATTAAAAAGGATGGAAAGGTTCTTTCAGAGCATGTGTTAAAGGTAGATTCCTTTTTAAATCATCAGATTGATCCAGAATTAATGTTAGCAGTAGGTAAAGAATTTACTGAAAGATTTGCTGATGAGAGAATCACGAAAATCGTTACGATTGAATCCTCTGGCATTGCACCTTCAGTGATGGCTGGTTTATATATGAAGGTCCCTGTTATTTTTGCTCGAAAAAGAAAATCGTTAACCCTAAACGATGATTTATTGACAGCCACTGTCCATTCTTTTACTAAAAAGGAAACAAATGAAATCTCACTTTCAAAAAAATATTTATCAAACGAGGATCGAGTACTTATTATTGACGACTTTCTCGCCAATGGTCAGGCTGCACTTGGTTTAGTAGAAATTGTGGAGCAGGCAGGTGCAAAGATTGCCGGGATTGGCATCGTCATTGAAAAGTCCTTTCAAGAAGGGGCTCAACTTTTAAAAGAGGCTGGCTTAAGGGTCGAATCCTTAGCAAGAGTTGCCTCTCTTTCAAACGGTGAGGTTAGCTTTGTAAACGAAAATGTAGAGGAGTTAGTCTAATGAAACAACATCCATTCAAAATTGTTTCTTTAGGAATTCAACATGTACTAGCAATGTATGCAGGAGCGGTTATTGTCCCGCTTATCATAGGCGGCGCCCTTAAATTTAATGGTGAACAACTAACCTACTTGGTTTCGATTGATATTTTAATGTGCGGGATTGCAACCATTTTACAAGTTTGGCAGAATCGCTTTTTTGGCATCGGCCTGCCCATCGTCCTTGGTTGTACGTTTACGGCTGTAGGTCCAATTATCGCAATTGGTAGCCAATATGGTATTTCAGCAATTTATGGCTCCATCCTTCTATCAGGCCTTTTTGTGATTCTTATTTCTGGCTTCTTCGGAAAATTAATTAAATTTTTCCCTCCAGTTGTTACTGGATCTGTGGTTACTATTATCGGGATTACTTTAATTCCGGTTGCGATGAATAACATAGCCGGCGGTCAAGGCAGCCCTGATTTTGGTTCCCTTTCGAATATTAGTTTAGCTTTCGGAACTTTACTGTTTATTATCTTGCTTTATCGATTTGCTAAAGGATTTATCCGTTCCATTTCAATTTTAATGGGCTTAGTTGCCGGTACTATTGCAGCGGCCATTATGGGAAAAGTAAATTTTACAGCTGTGGGCGATGCTTCATGGTTCCATATGGTAAAACCATTTTACTTTGGCACCCCTACTTTTGAAGTGACACCGATTATTACAATGACATTAGTTGCCATTGTAAGTTTGGTAGAATCGACTGGTGTTTATTTTGCCCTTAGTGACATTACGGGTAAAAAATTATCGGAAAAAGATTTAACCAAGGGTTACCGTGCTGAGGGTCTTGCAAGTATTATAGGTGCATTGTTTAATGCCTTTCCTTATACAACCTACTCACAGAACGTCGGCCTTGTCCAGCTTTCTGGAGTCAAAGGAAAAAATGTCATCTATACGATGGGCGGTATTCTTATTTTTCTAGGATTTGTACCGAAAATTGCGGCATTGACTACAGTTATTCCTACCCCTGTTTTAGGAGGCGCAATGGTGGCTATGTTCGGAATGGTTATCGCCTATGGAATTAAAATGTTAAGTAAAGTTGAATTCGCTTCCCAAGAAAATCTGTTGATTATCGCATGTTCTGTTGGCATGGGACTTGGTGTAACCGCTGTTCCTACCCTTTTTGACCATTTGCCAGAGAGCGTCAAAATTCTGACCAACAATGGGATTGTTGCTGGCAGCTTGACAGCCATTTTCTTAAACATTGTGTTTAATGTCTCAAAGCGCAGCAAAGAACAAACAAATGTTCATGAGTTAAAAGCGTCCTAATATTAAAGACGGAGCTAATCCAGGCTCCGTCTTACTATTTCTATTAAATCTGTTAGATTATTTTGGATGGATGCACTTTGCGCCGAATTTCTCGTAATGCTCCCTCCACTGTTTTGACTTCCTGAACCTGAGTACGTTTTTGTAACCGATATGGGAGAAATAAAAACCGCCCCGCCAAAATTTATTATGCCGCCAGAAACAGTCCCAATTGAAATTCTTTCTTTGTTAAAATCCAAGCCTTCCCCTTCTTCCCATCCTTTTAAATAGGATATGTACAAGCTCGGGGGCTTGATTAAACTCCTTCATTAGGAAAAATAATTTTTCATTAAAAGCAAATCCCAATTTATTTACAGTATTTTTCACACCAAAAAACCTAGTCGAATCCATGAAATTCTAGTATTATGTAATAATGTAATAATTCTTGAACAAAGCGAGGATTACAAAAAATGAGCTTATTAAACGTCGAAAATTTACAACATACATTCGGGGACCGTACATTATTTAAAGACGTTTCCTTTCGATTACTAGCAGAAGACCATGTTGGACTTGTCGGTGCAAACGGAGTCGGTAAGTCTACCTTAATGAATATTATTACAAACCAATTGATCCATGATAGCGGCCGTGTTGAATGGACACCTGGAGTTCATTATGGCTATTTGGATCAGCATACCGTACTAACACCAGGAAAAACGATGCGTGATGTCTTGCGTGACGCCTTCCTTCCTCTTTTTGAAAAAGAAAAAGAATTAAATGAAGTAACGGCAAAAATGGGTGAAGCATCTCCTGAAGAGCTTGAAGTATTATTAGAACAAATGGGTGAAATCCAGGATGCCCTTGACGCAGGCGGTTTTTACTCCTTAGATATCAAAATTGAAGAAGCGGCACGTGGTTTGGGACTTGATGCTATCGGTTTGGACCGAGATGTTGCAGCACTTAGCGGCGGTCAGCGTACAAAGGTTCTGCTAGCCAAGCTTCTTTTGGAACAACCAAAAGTATTGTTGCTTGACGAGCCGACCAACTATTTAGATGTTGAGCATATTCGCTGGCTGCAAACCTATTTAAAGGATTACCCATATGCGTTTCTTTTGATTTCCCATGATACGGAATTTATGAATCATGTTTCGAATGTTATTTTTCAATTGGAATTTTCAAAGCTTACCCGTTACACAGCAAGCTACGAGAAATTCCTTGAATTAGCTGAAATCAACAAAAACCAACATATCAACGCATACGAAAAACAACAGGAATTTATCAAAAAGCAAGAAGACTTTATTTCAAGAAACAAGGCGCGCTATTCGACAACTGGCCGTGCAAAAAGCCGTCAAAAGCAATTAGACCGGATGGAGCGGATTGACCGACCTGAAACAGCAATGAAGGCAACGTTTGAATTCAAGGAGTCACGCAGCAGCAGCCGTTATGTTTTTGAAGCAAAGGATTTAGAAATTGGTTATTCTCACGCACTTTTACCGAAAATGAGTATGACTTTAGAGCGTGGCGAAAAAGTCGCCATTATCGGCTGTAATGGTGTTGGTAAATCAACCCTTCTAAAAACGATGCTTGGTAAAATCGATCCATTAAATGGTTCCGTGGAACGTGGGGATTTCCTTTACCCTTCTTATTTTGAACAGGAAGTTAAAGCAGGCAGCATCACACCTATTGAAGATGTATGGAATGCCTTCCCTTCTATGGATCAGCATCAGGTTCGTGCAGCCCTTGCCCGCTGTGGGTTAAAAAATGAGCATATTTCCCGCCCATTGAGCCAGCTAAGCGGTGGTGAACAAGCAAAGGTACGCCTGTGCAAGCTCATGATGAATGAAAGTAACTGGATTTTATTCGATGAGCCAACCAACCATCTTGATATCGACGCAAAAGCTGAATTAAAACGGGCATTAAAAGCCTATAAAGGTACCGTTGTTCTAGTTTGCCACGAACCAGACTTTTATGAAGATTGGATTACAAAAGTTTGGAATGTTGAAGAATGGTCACAATTAACAGTCTAAGAAATTCAATCAATCCCCTGCCTTTTAGCAGGGGTTTTTCTTATGAACATATTTTACTATCTATTTTTTCGATGAGTATTGATAGGATAAATAGATATATTGAATTTATTCCCTTTTAACCTTTATTTATAATGAAAAAGGCTAAGCATTTCTATTATAAATAAAGGCTCTGTTAAACTTCGTTGTTGATTTGCGCTCCAGGCGCTTCGCTCCAATCAACAGTGCCATATAACAACGCCTAAATAAAAGTAAAAGAGGTTCTTATTTTATGAAAAAATGGCTTTCTGTTATGATTCTTTTTATCCTTGTTTTTACACTGGCTGCTTGCGGACAAAAGGATGAAAAATCAAGTGAAGGAAAAAAAGAAACAAAGACTGATGAAGTGTTTAAGATTGGTGCGATACCTGACCAAAATGCAGCAGACCTTGATAAAGGAATGACAGCGGTCGCCAAATATTTAAGCGAAAAGACGGGCATGAAGGTTGAATTCGTTCCATCTGTCGATTACGCTGCCCTTGTTACAGCCTTTCAACGCGGTGAAATCCATATGGCATGGTTTGGCGGATTAACAAGTGTACAGGCAAGAAATCTTGTTCCTGAGGCAGAATCCATTGTTCAACGGCCACGCGATGCTGAATTCCATTCTGTTTTTATCACACAGGCTTCAGAAAATATTACAAAACTTGAAGATTTAAAAGGAAAGTCTTTTACCTTTGGCAGTGAAAGCTCTACTTCTGGACATTTGATGCCCCGTTATTTCTTAACGGAAGCTGGAATTGATCCAAATAAGGATTTTGATGGCAAGCCTAATTTCTCAGGTTCACATGATACAACCTATAAATTAGTGGAATCAGGCGCATTTAAAGCAGGTGCCCTTAACGAAGCGGTATGGCAGGCTGCCGTTAAAGAAGGAAAAGTAGATACGAATAAAGTGAAGGTATTCTACACAACCCCTGCTTATTACGACTATAACTGGACTATTAATAGCAATGTTGAAGAAGTTTTCGGAAAAGGCACAAAGAAAAAAGTGAAAGACGCCCTTCTCTCCATCACTGGTAATCAAAAAGAGATTGCCGACTTATTCCAAACCGACAGCTTCATTGAAACAAATAATGATAATTACAAAAAGATTGAAAAAGTGGCGAAAGAATTAAAGATCATTAAGTAGTAGGTGTCATAAAATGTCTTCAAAAAAAATAATTGAAGCAAATTCCATAAGCAAACATTATGAGCGGAAGATAGCATTATCTTCCCTTTCTTTTTCGATTCATCAAGGGGAAACGGTGGCATTGATTGGACCGAGCGGGGCTGGAAAAACGACACTGCTTAATACGATTGCTGGATTGATTCCAATTGAGACCGGCGGACTGCTTATTGATGGCCATCCCCTTACTTCTTATAAAAAACGAAAGGCTTTTGCGAAGAAAGTCGGGGTAATCCGCCAGCAATTTGATTTAATCGGGCCGCTTGCGGTGATTCATAATGTGCTGGCAGGGAAATTAGCAGATTGGAGTTTGATCAAATCGGTATTTTCCCTGCTCCTTCCTCAAGAAAAAGCAGCGGCCTTTAAAGCTCTTGAGAAAGTCGGTCTATCTAACAAGGCATACGAAATCACCTCAACCCTATCAGGCGGTGAGCAACAGCGCGTTGCGATGGCCCGCTTAATGATACAAAATCCAGAAATCATTTTAGCGGATGAACCAGTTGCTTCGCTTGACCCTGCGCGAGCAGACGACATTTTAACGATGTTGACGAATATCGTCAATGAAAAAAACCAAACAATTATAGCCAGTTTGCATTCGGTTGACTATGCCCGAAAGTATTTTACAAGAATACTTGCCCTTAAAGATGGCGAACTTTTCTTTGATTTACCGACTGAAAAAGTAACGGATGAGATGTTAGCTGAGCTTTATCAAATTAAGGAGAGCAGCTAAGATGAAAAATCTGGTTTCCTCCCTACGTTTGCATAATCGTTTCTTTTTAACATTATTATTGGCCGCTATTTTCATCTGGAGCCTTTTCTCCATTAATTGGAATGCTGATTTATTTCATGCTGGTGGTATTCCAACCATGCTGCAGATTGTTGAAGGTCTGTTTTTTCCTGATTTTTCTACTGATGTTTTAATGAAGGGCTTAGAGGCTGCCTGGATTACACTGGCTTACGCCGTGGCCGGTATGTCACTAGCCATCATTTATGCGTTTATCGTTGGTATTCTTGCTTCCGGAACGTTAACTTCGAGCAGGGTTGCCCGTCTTACATCTAAGATATTTTTTAGGGGTGTTTTAGGATTTACCCGTTCCATCCATGAGCTCATTTGGGCCTGGCTATTTGTCGCTGCGGTCGGGTTGTCTCCTTATGCGGCCATTTTTGCACTTGCCATTCCTTATGGCGGGATACTTGGACGGATTTTTGCTGATATGTTAAATGATGTCCCTGTCGAGCCAATTAAGGCTTTAAAATCGACTGGCGCTTCTAGGCTTCAAACACTTGTTTATGGGTATCTTCCCCTCGTTTGGGCTGACCTTATCAGCTACACAATTTACCGGTTCGAGTGTTCGATCCGTTCCTCTGCGATTATGAGTTTTGTAGGTCTTGGAGGGCTGGGTTATCAAATTCAGCTATCGCTTGCTGATTTGAAATATGATCAAGTTTGGACTTATGTATTTTTTCTAATTGGGATTGTTTTATTAGTCGATGTTTGGAGTAATTCGGTGCGAAAAGCGTTAACGGAACGAAAGCGCCGGAGAGGATTCAGCCCTGGCTGGGGTTCTTCTCTTTTCGCAATTGTACTCATTATCGGTTCTTGGGTATTTATTACTAGCGGCGATAAGGCAAATTTATTGGAATTGCTATCAGATAAAAATATTGAATATGCGAAAAAGTTTTTTGGCGGCCTTATTGGGGTGAACGAAAAACACCCTGCATTTTTAGACGCAAGTGGGTGGTCATCTGCTTTAAAACTGACGATGGAAACGCTCGAGATGAGTATTATGGCAATTGGTTTTGCAACGATTGCTGCCTTTATAACGGTAATTCCGGCAGCTAGAAATATGGCCAATGGAAGCTTGTCGTCAGAACAAAAATGGTATAACTGGCCCCTCTTCGGAATCGTTCGGATTATTTATATTTTTTCACGAGCGGTTCCCGAGCTAGTTTGGGCGATGATGATAATCTTTATTTTTAAACCAGGGCTTTTGCCTGGTGCGATTGCACTTGCGCTTCACAATTTTGGTATTCTTGGGAAGCTGTGGGCTGAGGTTATTGAGGATATGGATCCCAGACCCATTCGTAATTTAGCATCTGCTGGTGCGTCTAAAATTCAAATACTGTTTTACGGTATCCTGCCGACCGTGTTACCAAGATTTCTTACGTATATTCTTTATCGATGGGAAGTCATCATGAGGACAACGATTGTTGTAGGTTTTGTCGGTGCTGGTGGTTTAGGAATGGAATTTAAATTGGCTATGAGCTTTTTTCAATATACCGAGATTACCTTATTATTGTTATGCTATATGATTCTCGTAATTATCGCTGATTTTGCTTCGGAGAGTACGAGAAAAGCCGTACGATAATGTGATAATAAAAATACACTGGGTTAAAGATAACATGTTTGTTTAATACCGCATATTTTTAATAGATCTTTTAATAAGGTCTATTTTTTTGTAGCTTAACAGGTGTTATTGGCGGAAAAGCGCCTGTGCAACGATTTTTGAAGGTTCACAGGCACTCTGGAACGCTGACAGTGCCCAAGCGGCTGAATTATGGAGAGTCATTGGCACTCTGAGCGGTTAACAGTGCCCGAACCCTTTCATTTTGAAGGTTCACAGGCACTCTGGAACGTTGACAGTGCCCAAGCGGCTAATTTTGAAGATTCATGGGCACTCTGAGCGGTTGATAGGGCCCGAGCCCCTTCATTTTAAAGGTTCATGGGCACTCTGAATCTTTGACTTCCTGGCTAATTCCTAAATAAGCCCCACATTTCTTACAGCTATCATAAAGTTACAAAGGAATAACAATTTCCTATCAATCTGCTAGCAATATGATGTCTTTTTGCTAAACCCTTATTAGCTCGGCTTTTTGCTCTCGTCTTTAGGTTGCTGTTGTGGCTTCCTCACTAATTTTCCGCCATCAAAATGTCTGCCATAAATAGTGACAATCTCCGCTGCTTCTCATAGGTTGGGATACGGCCATTTGCCTTCCAGGTCAAAAAGTAGGATTGTACTTTTCCACTGTAAAACACCCAGCTGGAAGAATTTTCGGGCAAAATTATGCATGCCGCTAGTGCGACAGGAATTCATATCCTTGCCAACCTTCCAAACCGTCATCGTTTGACCAATGCCGCCATCGAGCTGCCCCTTAAGCTCGGCATAAAGTAAATTTTCGTTTTTACTCATTGCTTTCATAATCATTTGATTTAAAAATCCATTAATGATTAATCGAGGAATGTTATATTGTTCTCCCCTTGTGACCGATACAACAGCATTTGGAGGAATTTCCACGTTCCGATCCCCTAGGATAAACGCTTCGCCATACTTATTATTCGAGTCAATTTGTTTTTCCCACTTCTTATTCATCTCATTATCCCCATATAAGTGCATATTTGCATAGTAATCATACCTAAATTTTCAAAAATTATGAAAATAATTCATGCGACTTTATCCCCATTAATCTAATAAATTTTCCAATTTCAACGCTCTACTGGAATGGGGCTTTATCTTGCCCAAAAAACAGCAGAAAAATTGGGACATAAACTATCCTAATATTCCACTTTACATGTGGGCACTGAAACTGTTGTGTATTTTCCGGATCGGACAGACTCTTTCTATAGACTATAAAAACCAAGCTCATAGGCTTGGCGATAGATTACAATTTATTTAATAATCCCCCCTCGAATGGGCTGGTAAGCAATGAAATTTATTAGAAAAAAGTAACTATAATACAAGACTACTAATTTTTATTCTTTCTGGACATGTATATATATTCATAGATTGATTGCGGATAAATCCTACCGTCGTGATCCCTAGTTCTTCTGCCAGTTGTAGTGCCAATTCCGTTGGAGCTGATTTTGAGAGAACCACCTCACATCCTATTTTTGATACTTTTAATAAGATTTCTGAAGAAATACGTCCGCTAAAAACAATAATTTTTTCTCCAATCGGGATGTTACTTCTTAAGCAATATCCGTATATTTTATCCAAAGCATTATGCCGCCCTATATCCATTCGGCTTAAAATTAAACCATCTCCATCGCAAAGCGCTGCGTTATGAACTCCTCCTGTATCTTGAAAAGTTGTGGCAGAGTTTTGCAAATCTTTCATTAAACGAAAGCATTGATCTGTAGAAAGAGTCACTCGAATTTCATTCATTTTTTTAGCATTTAATGCATCGTTTACAAAGACAAAGCCTTGTCTGCTCATTCCACAGCATGAGGTTATATAGCGTTTGTTTTGGAAATTTTGATAATATGGATTTAGATTATCTGTTTCAACATGTACAAAACCTTCTTTTTCTCGAACCCATATCTCTTTTACATCTTCATAACATCTTATTATCCCTTCAGATGCTAAATAACCTATTACCATATCTTCAATATACTCCGGTGTACAGACCATTGTCACAAGTTCTTGTCCATTTATTTTTACTGTAACCGGAAACTCTGTCACAATAATATCTTCAGCTGGTTCAGTATGCCCATTTGTACATCTTAGAATTTCTCGTTTTTCCACTATTGGTTTCATTAAAGGTTTCCTTCTTTTTATTAATGAGAATACTGGAGTCAATTTTTTATATCATTGACCAGAATAGGTTTGTCAAACACATAAATTGTCATTGCAATATCCGTATCTATATTGATATCTGTAAAAACACTAACAAGTTTCGCCTGAACTAATTCCTCTAGCTTTTCCACTTTTGATGGGTCTTCATAAATTTTTTTCACTAATGTCGTTCTTGCTTTATGAACCATCTGATGTCCTTCTTTTGATTCAATCATAAACTTTTCTATATTTGTCAGATTCCCTTTCATCTCACTAATCGCCCAAGGACCTACAAACCGCGTTGTAATTTCTCTCGGTCCATTCCCAACACATTCTTTACGTATTTCCCGAACTAGCATATTGAATTGATGTTCGATGTTTTTTGTCATTCAGTTCTCCTCTCCTTCGATTAAACTTTTAACCACTTGTTTGGTAAAAAATAACTGATCATGAGGACAAAAACCACGAAAGATAACCATAAATTCTGTATTGGATTTCCATTGTTAACAATGATAAAACGGATGGTTGCTGTAATTCCAATATAAAGAAGATACCTTATTGGAAAATGGTAATTTTCCTTAAAATATTTTACAATCATCGAAATAAATCCAAAATACAAGAAAAATACTAAAACCTTACCAAGAATATCATGTACATTATTATTTCCAATAAGTGCGTCGTTAACTATTTTGTATAGTTCTCTAAAAAGAAGAAAAATAAGGACAAAGCAAAGAATGCTTAACGATGAATTTAACATTGTTTGATAAAAATGTATTAGCCTTTTTCCTTTATTCCATCTATTTAATTCAGCCATTGGCCATTGTTCCCCTCCATCGTTGTCATACCTTTTTCTTCTAAATATAGGTTTATTCCTTCAAACCTTCCCCTAAGCCCTTCAAAAAGTTAATACCAAATCCCATTGCACGGTTAACATCAGGATCCTTCATTAATTTTAATAGATCAAAAAGACCTACTTTTTTATTTAATCGAAGTCCCTCCTCTGCTTTTTGAAAACCATTCGATACACTTTCCATTATTTTTTTCGTTAATTCAGGATTTAGTTCCGTCAACATTCCAGCTGCAGCCATCCCATTATTAATTGCATTTGTAACAGGAGGACGTAACATTTGCCCAACCGCAATTTTAGCAATTTTTTCCTTTGCTTCAACAAAGCTATTTACTGCTCCAAGAATTCCACTCTCGTGGAGCTCTTGAAGCAGTTTCAGCGTTTCTTGGATGCCTTCAGCATTTTGTGTTACATCGTGTATTACTTTTTCAAGAACTTGGTTCTGCATTTCCTTTTCGTTCAAAATAGTCTCAGCAATTTGAGATATCGGTTTCGCCATTACTTATTCCCCCCTGGTATTTCATTTAAGTCTGCAATTGACTCATAATCTTTACGTGCCCATTTTCGTTCCACCTGTACACCAAGTTGTGGATTCCGCTTTGCATAGCGAGGATTGTACAACGGAAGTGGTCTATTTCCCGTTACATTTATTAATTCCATTTTTACTTTTGTCTGTTTATAAGCAGGTGTTTGTGTTCGAACATCACCGACACTTCCAGTTAATAGGTTGATAGCATTTTCATGACTGACAGAATGCATAGGGACATAAAGTTCTTTTCCATTGACCCGATCTGTTACGATCGTACGAAGCTTAATCGCACCATAAGGTGACACAAGGCGTACAAGCGAGCCATCTTTTACACCGCGTTCTCTGGAGAGTTCCGGTGAAACTTCTACGAATACCTCAGGTAACTTATACTGAATCCCTTTAGATTTATTCGTCATATTTCCTTCATGGAAATGTTCTAAAAGTCGTCCGTTATTCAAAGTAAGGTCGAATTCATGTGAAAACTCAATAGGCGCAACATATTCTTCAAGGGAAAAACGAGCTTTTCCATCGGGAAAGTTAAATCGTTGCGTATAAAGAAGCGGCTCATCACTACCATCTTTTTGTACTGGCCATATTAAACTGTTCCATCCCTCAAGTCGTTCATACGATACCCCCTCAAAAATCGGAGACAAGCTTGCAATCTCATTCATAATTTCGCTCGGATGTTCGTAGTTCCAATTAACCCCCATATATTTCGCAATCTGTTGAATAATCCACCAATCCGGTTTAGATTCACCTAATGGATCAAGTGCACGATACAGCCGTTGAATGCGTCGCTCTGTATTCGTAAACGTACCGTCTTTCTCAAGTGACGGAGCAGCCGGCAGGACAACATCTGCAAATTGTGCTGTTTTCGTTAGAAACACATCCTGTACAACAAAGAATTCTAGCTTACTAAGTGTATCATGCACATGGTTTGAGTTTGAATCGACCCATGCCATATCTTCTCCCATTAGATACATGCCTTTTAATTCGCCTTTCTCCACTGCTTCTAACATTTCAATGTTTGTTAATCCGGGCTTATTGGAAATTTTGACTCCATAGGCCTGTTCAAACTTTGCTCGTGCTTTATAGTCTGATAGACGCTGATTCCCTGGTAGCCACTGTGGAAGGGTCCCCATGTCACAGGATCCTTGTACATTGTTATGGCCGCGTAGAGGATATGCCCCTGCACTAGGTCTGCCAAAGTTTCCTGTTACTAGGAGAAGATTAGCGATAGCCGCTGATGTATGAGATCCTGCAACATTTTGAGTGACACCCATTCCCCATAAAATACAGGTTCCATCTGCTTCGTGAATCATTCTGGCCGTGTCGATAAGATGTTCTTTTGAAAGACCAGTTACTTCCTCTGCATATTCAAGTGTGTATTTTTCAAGAAGCTTAAGATACTCACTGTATTGATTTACACGTTTTTCAATGAATTTTTCAGCATGCCAGCCTTGATCGATAATATATTTGGCAATAGCTGTTATCCAAACATAATCAGTTCCCTGTTTTGGATGTAAAAACAGATCGGAGCGCTCAGCCATTTCATGTTTTCGAAGGTCGGAAACAATCAATTTTTGGCCGTATAATTTCTTTGCACGCTTTACCCGCGTCGCTAGTACTGGGTGACCTTCAGTTGGGTTCGCACCAATAATGATGACAAGACCTGCGCTAGCAATATCTTTAATGGTACCCGAGTCACCTCCGTATCCAACTGTGGCAAGCAGCCCATCTGTGGCAGGAGACTGACAGTATCGTGAACAATTGTCAATGTTGTTTGATTCAAATACTTGACGTGCTAATTTTTGCATAAGATAGGAGTCTTCGTTTGTTGTTTTGGAAGAACTCACAAACCCTAATGCACGCCCTCCATAGGTTTGTTTAATCGTACCCATTTTTTCTGCAATCAAATTTAAGGCCTCATCCCAAGTTGCAGGGACAAACTCATCCCCTTTTCGAATTAAAGGGGTAGTAAGACGTTGCTCGCTATTCACAAAATCCCATCCAAACTTTCCTTTAACACAGGTAGAAACGCTGTTTACAGGTCCGTTTTCAGTTGGTTCGATTTTTAAGATTTCACGTCCCTTTGTCCATACTTCAAATGAACATCCTACTCCACAGAACGTACAAACAGTTTTGGTTTTCTTCGTACGAGTCTCCCTCATCGCAGCTTCTACTTCTGATAAGGCAAAAATCGTCTTATAGTCCGGTTCGACCTCTTTTATAAGATCAACCATAGGGTTTAACAAATCATTTGGAATGGCAGTCATAAGCCCGGCTTCGCCCAGCATCGATTTTTCCATTAGTGCATTACATGGACAAACTGTGGCACACTGTCCGCAAGATACACAGGAAGATTCATTGATAGATTTACCATTATCCCACAGGACGCGTGGAATTTTTCGTTCCCAATCAATCGTTAGAGTTTCATTAACCTGCAGGTCTTGGCAAACCTCTACACAACGCCCGCAAAGAATACATTGATTAGGATCGTACCGGTAAAAAGGATGTGAAATATCTACTTCATATCCTTTTTCTCGGTATGGACGAGTCTGATGTTCAATTTCTAAAAATTCCGCTGTATTATGAACACGGCAATTCCCGTTATTATTGTCGCAAACTGTACAATAAAGTAAGTGATTCTCCAAAATACGGTCCATTGCTTCTGTTTGTGCAGTTTTGGCCCGCTCTGAGGAAGTCATAATATTCATTCCTTCCTGCATTTGTGTAGAACAGGCCCGCATAATTTTCCCATCTATCTCACACATACACGTATCACATGTTTGTATTGGACCTAAAACCTCTGAATAACAAATATGCGGATGCTCTATTCCTTGTTGCAAAAGATAATCCAGAATACGAATTCCCTTTTCAACCTCACGGACCTCACCATTAATCTTCACTTTTACTATTTCCGACAATGTAACCTCTCCCCTTGTAAAAAATAAAAAGCCCGCCATAAAATAGTGTGTGTATGACTTTACACAAACTATTTTATGGCGGGCTAATATCTAAGCAGTAAACCTACTAGTTATCCATCTCACCAATAAAAATATAAAAAAGACATAGAAGCAAGCAATTTAGCATTACTTACCATCCATGAACTTTAACACTGTTATTATAATGCTTTTAATCTATAAACTCAATAACAAATTTCCTAGAACAATTCATTTAGATTCGTATCATTACTCCATTCTAGCATGAACCTGAAAATTCACTTTCAGTTTGGGATAATATTCATTCCTCCAGTTTTTTAATTCATTGTAAGAAATCAAATGGTGAAATTCTTGCCCAAATCCAAAAATATCTGTATGGGTTCCTTGTGTTTTCTTAAGTATTTGGTAAAAACGCTTTTCAGCAAGCTTTTCGAGTTCATTTTGAATTCTTTTATTTGTAATTCCCTCATTTCTTTCTAAAATATGTATTTTTAAATTCAGTTCACTTGACACCATCGGTTTATAGTTTTTCATTGAGGCTTTATTTTTGATTGAGCTGTTTGTGACCATTATACTGGCAAAATCCAATTTCCGTATTTTCCCTTTTTCATTTTTGTTTTGAAACACATTTATTAATTGGCTATCATCCGGGCTGATTCTATCCATTAATTTTCCTTGCTTCAAAATATCGGCTCCCTCAAAAATTAAGACTGTATCTTTTCCGGAACGAACAACCGGAACAGCGATATCTTTTGTATATAAAAATGGACTTCGATAGACTTCCCAAATAGGGGTACTAAAGACTTCAGGTGCCCAGCCAGCGCCTTTATTAAAGTAATCATGTATAGAGGAAGCATGAACACCTAATTTATCGTTTATGTTTGATAACACATTTTCGACATTATCATCTGTAATTGCTACTATCGCTCTTGAGGGAATGTCTTCAGAACCCATAAAGAACTTTATAAGCTTCTTGAATTCTTCTTGGTTTTGTGCCAATTTGTTTTGAATGACAATTAATCGTATTTGTGAGTAATCAATAGCATCCTCCGAGTTAGTACGTAATTCTCCAAGAACACTTGGAACGGTTTCGCCTTTCCCTGTTACGATTCTCGATATTTGGCTTTCATTTTTCAATATGGGGATTTGCAATGTTACTTTGAACTCTTTGCCATTTTCCTTTGAAATGCCCATGACTAAAGGAAGGGAGCGCTTATTGATATCTTTTATATCCCAGCACCCGCCAAGAAAGATGATGGACAGGATTACGATCCATTGTTTATATCGTTTCTTATTTTTATACCCCAACACGCCTCTTTTCGAAAAGAACCCATAGATCAAAATGGTAAGTGGAATAAGAATCATAGAATACGTTTGAGCACCTATACTCCAAAGAAAGCATTTTTCAATTAAAGCTTTGTTTGGAACAAATAACGCCAAAATGAATGCGATAACAGCAAAAGCAATAATCCAATAAGAGGATTTCATTATCCGGTAGTTAATCATTTTCCGCATGATTCGTCCAACCATCCAAAGCAAAATGGCATTAGCCAATATAACTAATCCAACTAAAGATATACCGAAAAACATGGTTTGGCGGTTAAACGAGAACCAGCTAATATCCACAGTATCCATTGCTTCCACGAAAGGGTGGGGCAACGTAACGACCGTTTCTTGTCCAAATATGAAAAGCGGTATATACACAACCGATAGAAAAAATAGTGTTACACTAACACATGCGACAAGAAGATGGCGGAATGTTCCTGTTTTGTTAGAAGGAATAAATCCCAAAAATAAAAACGATGAAAATCCCAAAAGATAGACAAATTTACTATTTAACATAAACTTATGAGGTAAATGCCAACCTGGTACAACGTTATGTAAATCAAAATTGATAACAGAAGAAAAAATGTTAGTTAGTACTAAGGGAAAAACAAACATGAAAATTAAAATCGAGGAACGTAAAATTGTGCCTAATCCTTTAATAGCTGTATATACTGAAATGAAAAAAAACAGGATCATTATTGACCAATAGGGAGTTCGAGGCAAAAATATCGAAATAATGACTTCCGTGTGCAACCGAATATTGAATGCAACTAAAGCAACCAGGTTGATGACATATGGTGTAAGAAAAATAATGGCTGCCCATCTTCCCATATTCAATAAAATAGCAATGACATCATTGTTGGGAAAATAATCTAACCCTTTCATATAAATCCATATTAATATTAATTGCAGTAATCCTTGACACAAAACCATTTCCCAATGACCTGTTTTCGCTACCGCATAAAGGAGGTTAGGATAGACCAAATAGCCAAAGCTTAGATGAATATTAAAGAAAATGATTCCAATTTGTAGCTGCTTCGTCACTTTGTGTCTCCTTTTTGTTCAATATGAAACGTTATATAAGGAATATCATTGGATGTTAAACTTGCCAAATATATGACGGTGAAAATTAAAACCATAATACACCTAATATTCCGAAAAGTGATGCCAAAATTAAAATGGGGTATTTTAGCAAATGAATGTACAAGGAATTTTGCATTCCAATCACCGCCGAACTTGCAATGACCACAGCAGTAATTACAATAACTAACAAATTACTAACCAATTTTGCTTCAACCATCGCCTGTCCTAGTATGATTCCTCCTACCATCGTAATTGCAGGGCCGACGCTCTTAGGGAGCCTAACAATTGCTTCTAGTATTAAATCCACTAAAACAACCATTGCAATGGTTTCAAGGAAGGCAGATAAAGGAATGCCTTCCCTGCTTTTTAGGACAAACAGAGCTAGATCTGTTTTAAATACTTCAGGGTTAACTGAAACTAAGGCTACATATAATGCGGGAAGTATCAGCGTGGCCACAACTCCTATTACTCGAAAGATTCGAATCATAATGGAAAGTACAAAAGGAAAATTGCGGTCGTTTGCACTACCTAACATATCCCAAAGGAGATGGGGAAAAACAAGCGCGAAAGGACAATTATCTAAAAAAAACACGATTCTGTTCTTTTTTAAGGAATGTATCACTTGAATCGGGAGTTCAGTGGCGAAAAGATGACTGACAGGACTCAGCCTTCTTTGTCCAAATTGCTTATTAAGATCATCAATGGTTTCAATATCTGTTTTAATTTGATTTACCTGTTGGTTAACTTTTTCAATAAGGGAATTAGGGGCTCTACCTTTAATATAGAGCATGGACAGCTTTCGCTTTTCCAACTCTCCGACTTGGTAGGAACAATGGCACAAACGTTCAGTGTTCAGCCTTTTTCGAATCAGACCCACATTAATATTTATATCCTCTCCAAAGGCATCCATAGAGGATTGAATAGGACTTTCATTTTTAGGCTCTTCAATGCCTCTCCTCAAATTTTGGACGATAGGGTCTACAACGGCATTCTGTTCGCCATCTTGTGATAAGACCACTAAATTGCCTGCTAATACGGCTTTAATTATTTGTTCTGTATCAACGTTAATCTGGGAACTAAGATTTAGGAAGAGTGCTTTTACTGAGGCTGACCTTGATGCCATTTGTTGAACATATAATTTAGACTTAGTTAAATCAACCAGCGTATTAAATCCAATAAGATAGATTACTGTTTTATATACTAGCTCTTCAGCGATGAAAAAATCGGCGTGCTTCGAAAACTTTGATTCCATCTCTTTTACTATATTCCTCATTAATTTGCCCCTTACCAAATAGAAATCAAATGAATTATTTGCAATAGGGAGCATTTTTATACAATAAATCCGGTATATCTTAAAACTTAAGGGCGGGGATACAAAGAAAATAATTACCCAAAAGCTTGTATTCATCCAGCGATTTCCATTATCCTATTTAATAGAACAACAAGTTTTAGGAGTGAAATTACATTTGCAAACAAAAGCAGCTTTGCCAATATTATTTGTAGTGATGTTTTTGGTAATGGTAGGGTTCGGAATCATCATTCCTGTTTTACCCTTTTATGCCGAAGAAATTGGGGCAAGTCCAACAGAACTTGGGCTGTTAATGGCGGTATATTCGTTCATGCAGCTCATCTTTGCACCAATGTGGGGACGTTTATCCGATCGGATTGGCCGAAAGCCGGTTATGATGATTGGGATTACTGGACTTGCGCTATCCTTTTATATTCAAGCAATCTCAACAGAGCTTTGGATGTTATTTGCCGCGCGGATCATTGGCGGCACCCTTTCATCAGCGAATATGCCAACCGCAATGGCGTACGTTGCTGATATTACAACTGAAGAAAACCGTGGGAAAGGTATGGGTATCGTAGGAGCAGCTGTAGGTTTAGGATTTGTATTTGGTCCGGCAATTGGCGGTATTTTTTCAAAAATTAGTTTGAGTATGCCGTTTTATCTTGCCAGCGGATCTTCTTTGATTACCTTGATCCTTGTATTTCTTTTATTAAAAGAATCAAAACTCAATAAAAATGACTCTATTAAAAAAAGGGGCTCCATTTGGGGGGCATTTAATCGAGATGTCGGTGTATTGTTTTTTGTGCAATTATTAATTTCCTTATCCCTCTCTGGCCTTGAAGCAACTTTTGCCTATTTTGCGGCAAAAAAAGCGGGCTTAAATTCTACAGAGCTCGGTTATATTTTTATGATCATGGGGTTTGTGGGAGCGATGGTCCAGGGCGGCTTAGTCGGAAGGATGACGAAAAAATACGGTGAACCTCCTGTAATTCAAGTCGGAATCATTGTTTCAGCTCTTGGGTTTGGTCTGATATTACTGGTTAATAGCTTTACTACTGCTGCTATCTTTTTATCTATTTTTGGGATCGGAAATGGTGTAATACGTCCGAGCGTCTCTTCCCTGCTTACAAAAACTTCAACAGCAGGACATGGCAGTGCGACAGGACTGCTTTCTTCCTTTGATTCATTAGGAAGGATCATTGGCCCGCCTTTAGGGGGGTGGCTGTTTTCATTAGCGATAGGCCTCCCTTATATTTCAGGTGTGATAATATCTATGGCAGCTCTCGTTCTCTTTTTTCTTTTCCGACCTCAGGTAAGTACCGTAAAGTCGACAAACATGCAAAATTAATCGATAGGCATATGTGGATAGGACATGCATAAAATGGTTGCAAGAATATATTTGATAAAAGGAGTTTGGCGCATGAAAAATAAAACCGTCACTAGTGTATTTTTCCTTTTAGTCATTTTAGGTTTTGCAGCCTATTTAGATTCACCCTATTCATTTATAAACAAAAATTACGCCTATTCCGACGACCAGCCTGTTATGGCCCAGCCAGTTGAGGTTGAAAAACCCGAGAATGTTCCTGATTTGGTAGATAAACTGGAAAAAACGGAAAAGGAAGATGGGTATATAATCGAAACCTACGAGGAATACGAGGTCTATAAAGATCAGGACGGAAAAGTAATCAAAAGTGAACCAACAGGAAAAACAGAAACACTAAAATACTGGGATTATAAAGATTAAAGACCGCTCTATTGGACTTAACCCCGTCAA
>NZ_JBITPF010000057.1:0-4418 GCF_050468025.1 Neobacillus sp. NRS-1170
TATCAGTACATTTCTTCACATACTTACTTTGGGCAAAAAAAGAAAGTGACCTATTCAACAAATGAGTAAGTCACTTGGTATTAGGTTATCTTTTACGGAATCCAAGTGCAACTGCAATCAATGATAGGACACAGCAACAATGGATAAAAATTAAAGGAAGAGAATTCGATTTTTCAAAGTCTGTTGTTGCTTCATCCTTTTTAGTATCTTCAGTTGCAGCCTTTTCATCATGACCATCTGTTGAAGTTCCTTTAACAATATCCGTAAATTAGATAATTAATTCATAATCGATAATTTCAATGAATCCAGATTTTTTTTCATAACACCAATATAATCTAATCCTTGTTGTTGCTCTTCTTTCGTTAATCCTTCTAATGGATTTAATACTTCTGTTTTAGCACCTATTTCTTTAGCTAACGTTTCCGCCACTTTTGAAGATGCCATCTCCTCAAAATAAACAACCTTTGTATTTTTCTTCTTTGTTAATTCCGTTAATTCAGCTAATTTCCCTAATGTTGGTTCAACGTCAGGTGATAATCCTGCGATAGGAATTTGAGTCAGTCCATATTGTTTTGCCAAGTACCCAAATGCAGCATGTTGTGTAACAAATTCTTTCTTCTTGGCTTTATCAATAGTCTCTTTATATAAGTGGTCCAAATCTGCTAACTCAGAATTTAAAGCCGTTGCATTTTTTTGAAATTGGTCTTTATTACTAGGATCTGCCTGTTCCAAAGCCTTAGCAATTGTGTTAACTTCTTGCTGAGCTAACACTGGGGAAAGCCAGACATGTGGATCTTTAGAAGCAGCATGCTCCTCGCCTTCCAGTGCATCCATCAATTTAATCCCACTAGAAGCTTCAACAACCTTTAATTTTGAATCATTAATACTTTTCAATACTTTTTCAGTCCAAAGTTCAAAGTATTGACTATTGTAAATAAAAATATCAGCGTCTTGAATTTTGGCCATATCCTTTGCTGTCGGTTCCCAATCATGTGGTTCTACACCATTTGGTATTAAAAGTTCCACGTTTGCTGAGTCTCCTGCCACCTTTTTTGCAAAATAGTACATTGGATAAAAAGTAGTGACAATTTGCAGTTTTTTAGATCCTTCACTTGTTTTTTCACTTTTCGTTGAAGCTGCGTTTGAGCAACCACCTACCATTAATAGAAAAATAATTAATGGGACTAAAAGCCTTTTCATGTTAATTTCCCTCCCAAATTACTTTTAATTAGGAATTATTACGATTTAAAACGAATAATTATTTTGTATATTTAAGATTTATAACAATATATAAATCGTAATTATTACGAATTAAATCTTATAACGATTATTTATTTATGTCAATCATCAAATTTTAATGAACTGAATTAACTAGAACTGCATATCCATATGATAGGGTTGATAGATTTGAGGAGGTAGAATGGTTGTGAGCTTTATAAATAAGATGGTAAAAGATAGCCTCGTATTACTATTATTTTGTTTATTCCTTTTTCTATTTCTTTTTGCGGAGGAATTAAAAAACATTTCTTTTTTTACTAGAATCCCTAGTACGTTTTTTAATGTAAATACCATTTTTCTTAGTATTATTTTAGAAGCCATTCCATTTATTTTACTGGGTGTATTTGTATCTGCTATTATCCAATCATTTGTTTCCGAAAATGTAATCCGAAGAGTTGTGCCCAGTAATGCCTATTTAGCCCTTATACCTGCTGCTTTACTTGGAATAATCTTTCCTATTTGTGAGTGTGCCATTGTTCCTGTCGTTCGCAGGTTAATAAAAAAAGGTATGCCTTCACATGTAGGTGTGGTATTTATGCTTAGTGCTCCGATTTTAAACCCTGTCGTTTATGCATCTACTTATTTTGCATTTAAAAGCACGCCTTATGTAGCCAATGCAAGGATGTTTGTAGGATTTATAAGTTCCATTATTATCGGATTAATCATTTACAGACGTTTTAAAGGTGAAAATATTCTTAAAGTGCAGAAGGAAGACCATCATCACCACCACCACAAAAGAGGAAATAAACTATTAGAAACTCTCTATCATGCAAGTGATGAATTATTTGATACAGGGAAGTATTTATTTATAGGTGCATTTCTTGCCAGTTTATTTCAAGCTTTCTTAGACCGAAATGTTCTCTTATCAATAGGGACAAGCACAACCTTTGCACCAATGGCTATGATGGGATTAGGATACGTCCTTTCTGTATGCTCTTCAGCAGATGCCTTTGTAGCTTCGTCATTTGGTTCCACTTTTACAGAAGGTTCCATCCTTGCATTTCTTGTTTTCGGTCCTATGATTGATATAAAAAACACCTTAATGTTATTCGGTTATTTTAAGAAAAAGTTTGTCATTTATCTACTATTGGTAACTCCTCTTGTCGTCTATTTTTCGGTATTTATTTTTCAACAAATTTTTTTATAAAGGGGGTGTCCAATATTGAGATCTAATAAAATCCAAGATTTTTCTTTTCATTATCTTATCAGGGGAATCATTTTGATTGGATTTATGCTACTTTTATTTAAATTACTTTTAACGAATAATATATCTCTTTTAATCGCACCAAAAATGATTCGATTTATTTACTTTACTCTCTTTATATGCCTTATTCTTGGAGTTCTTCTGATTATAAGAGGAACTTCAGGGAAAGATCATTCTTATCATTGTGATTGTGACGGGGATCATACCTATCCTTCCTCTTTCGGGAAAAGTGTCTTTCTTTATTTATTGTTTATTATTCCTATAACCACAGGATTTCTTTTCTCGAACAATGTTCTGGGCAGCTCTGTTGCAATGAATAGAACAATTAAATTGGGAGCAACCTCTCAACCGACTGAACAAAATAAAATTATAAATAACAGTTCAAATATACAATCATCATCTAATACCAATAAATCTAATACATCAAATAACACACAAAGTGTACTTGATAATCAACCTGAGCCTTTAACTCAAACAGAATATAATGCGTTGAAGAATAAAATATTAAAGGCAAATATGATTAATATAGACGATAACCAGTATGTAAACATAATGAACATTATTCAAGATAATCTAAATGCGATGATTGGAAAAACGGTAACCACAAAAGGATTTGTATATCGGGAAAAAGAATTTATGCAAAACCAGATAATTGTTGCTCGATTTGGAATCACATGTTGTGTTGCCGATGCTTCGGTATATGGAATGATGGCAAAAGGAGATGTAGCTACATTGCCGAAGGATAAATGGGTTCAAGTAACAGGAAAAATTGAGCAAACCCAATTTAATGGAGAGACAATTCCCGTTATAAAAATTGACCAACTTTCAAAAATTACTGCTCCGCAGCAGCCCTATGTGTTTGATTTAGGCATTAAAATTGAATAGTCCTTGAGTCTTAAATATGACCAATCCATTTAAAATTAATAATAAAAAAAGCCGATTTTCCTAAATTGAGAAGATCGGCTTTCTATAACTTTGTGAAGAAATGTACTTAAACTAACCTGCCACGTTAGAACGAGAAGAAAATGCCAACATATGTCAACCGAATCTTCAACTCTTGTCATCAAGTAATTCAACAAAATGTTTTTTTTAGCCAAATTTTTTTTTCAATATGGAATCAAATTTTAATCGTAATTCTACACAAATGTACACAACATCCTTTACGGGCTTGTCTGGATTGCATAAACTATTATGACTTCATTAGAAAAGAGTGAAAATAATGTCAACAAACTTAGTTGCAACAGTAAGAATTGTCTTGGCTTTAACGGTACAAGCCATTCGATTTGCTAATAGTGCAAAACTTATAATTCAACAACTTGAAGGTTTTGGTTTACCACCCAATCCAATCAAACCAGTTTTATATCAAGATGCCATCGATAATCTGTCAGATGCTTTTAATACTATTGATACTCCCCCTTTAAATATAAAATGGCCAACTGATCCTGTCCTTCCACCTAACCCTATCTATCCTAATGATCCTATAAGAATTAAACTATCAGACAACCGAGCATTGCTAGCATTAGATAAAACCAACGATGCTATCAGATATATTCACACAGCTATACTTTTAAGTGCTGATCCTGACATCACTGAGCAACTGCTTTTAATTAGATTCCAGGTAAAAGCAGCACGTCTCGCACTTGAAGATGGTATTGATGCTCCTCCATTTGCAGGAGATGTTAAGAGTTGATAATTTATCGGCTCTTTTTATATAGTTTTCAAAATTTCTTTTTTCACTAACCTGCCCCGTTAGCCCCCCATGAAGCGCAAAAACCGGCGCTTCACCACAGAGAATGAAAATGGATCAGGTAGTCTATACTGATTTAATGCTGGCGAGGAAGGTCTTTGAACTATGGTGCTTTTGAGCCCATCCGTTAGTCTGACTCCAACGACCACGGTGTACCACCGACTGTCGCGCCCATTTAGGGTAGCACTT